>CAZMMB010000213.1:1507-3235 GCA_964567325.1 uncultured Oscillospiraceae bacterium | reverse complement strand
ATGTGAAAAGCATCTTAGAGGCCTGGATGGCCGGGCCCGGGCCACTTTAATAGGCACGACTACAAAAGACTTTGAGATTTCACACAGGGGTTCGAGCATTGACTTAGCACGCCTAAGAGAAAGCTACAATAACAAATTAGAACCGATATTTCCCACTTCACCCATGGAATCACCAACAGATATTCCCCTATCCTATATTGGAGATAACTGTAATCGGTCTTTCACCAGGGTTTCCCCGATTTCCTATGCTAAACCTAATGTCTTAATTCCGGTTTTTCCTGCTAGCAGCGGCGAATATGATGCTGCCAAAGCTGTTGAGTCTTCGGGAGGGAATCCAAAACTTTTCATAGTCAACAATCTTTCAGCCCATCACCTTCAGGAATCAATTGTCGGTATGGCCGAAGAGATAAGAAAAGCCCAAATAGTTGTCCTGCCAGGTGGCATGGTCTGTGGTGACGAACCAGATGGAGGGGCTAAATTCGTTACTGCATTCCTAAGAAATGAAAGAATAAAAGAGGAGCTAAATATTTTCCTGGAAAAAAGGCTAGGCCTTATGTTAGGTATCGCTAATGGCTTTCAAGCATTAGTTAAGCTGGGCCTTCTTCCCTTTGGACATATGACCGAAATATCACGGGATTTGCCTGCCATAACGGTAAACTCCATAGGCCGCTACAGGTCAACATTAGTAAATACCCGTATAGTGTCTAACTCCTCACCTTGGCTCTCAGGCTTCCAGCTCGGAGAAATTCATACCATGCCCGTCTCATGCAGGGAAGGCCGCTTTGTCGCTGAGGACAAGCAGTTGATTGACTTGCTTAAGAACGGACAGCTTGCAGCACAATATGTTGATTTGTCCGGCAAACCCACCATGAATATAGACTTTAACCCCTGTGGTTCCTCTATGGCTATAGAAGCCATAAGCTCACCAGATGGGAGGATTTTGGGCAAAATGGGCCATTCCGAAAGGTCGGGCCCTGGACTTTATAAAAATATACCTGATGCCAAGAGTCAGAATTTATTTAAAAATGCTATGAGATACTATCAATATTGATAGGCTCAGGATTTCATGTGCATATTTCCTTCCTCCTTTAGGCAGAATAAACTGTGGAGGTGAATAAGATGACAATTCAATTATCGACAAAGGAAAGAATGTTGCTACAAGATCAGAAATCCCAGGAAGAGCTATGTGTACAGAAATACAATAGCTATGCAAGCATCGCGAAGGACCCACAGCTTAGTGAACTTTTTAGTTCTCTAGGCCAAAAAGAGGAGACACACCTGACCTACATTAACCAAATTTTATCCGGCCAAATACCTAACATAGGAATGGCAGGAAGCAGCAGCCAACAGCAAACTGAACAAAAGCCCATGCAAGCTGCAATGCAATCAGGCCTTTTTGGAATGTCCATGCAAAACTCTCCCAATCCCAAGGGGGCTATGTTTAACGACAAGGACCTATGCTCAGATATGCTGGCCACAGAGAAGTATGTGTCCAGTGCCTATGACACAGCTATTTTTGAATGTACCAGCCCTGCGGTTAGACAGGTGTTGAACCACATTCAAAAAGAAGAACAGGAACACGGGGAACAAATTTTTAACTATATGCACAGCCACGGAATGTACAGCGTCCAATAATTAGGGCTTGCTGAACGATTTATAAATGCTTTCTTTACTATATTATAGCCATTTATGAATCTTACAAATGCAATGATTATAGTATGTTTTACC
>CAZMMB010000213.1:0-1497 GCA_964567325.1 uncultured Oscillospiraceae bacterium | reverse complement strand
ACCATAATCCTTGCACTTGTAACCAATAATTAGCCCTATTCAATTCATATCAACCGCGTTTTGATTATTTATTAGGTGAATTAGCAAGCCCTCGATAAAGAAGGAACCCATATCCTCGGCTTGATCTATTAGGCCATCGAATATAACTATGCTTTGCCCATAATCACCTGTCAAGAATTCTGTAGCCATTTCGATTAAACTAGTATGAAGTTTTATCAACTGATTTCTCCACTGGGTCTCGCTTTGACTGGGGAAAATAGCATTTAAAAACATGGCCCTTTCGTCTATATTGTCTATTGTCAGTTGGTAGATACGGTTCATCTCCGCAATATTCCCTTCCAACCTGGCATCCATAAGACGGTCCATCAACAGTATATATTCCTGCATCATTTCAACATGGGCATCTACTATTTCATCATCTAAAAAGTTCTTCAAGGCATCGCCATAATCGGTAATTACTCTCATTAGTCTCTCTAATAATTCCGCCTGATTTGGCCTATTGACCATTATGCTAATCCTATATGTTCTGGCCCATGCCACAAGATCAATCCAGAACATAGATATATCCAATATGGCCCTTAGCATATCGTAATCAATGCATAGTTCCTCGAACAAATCCTCCTCGATTAAATCTTCTACCATGGGGGCCGCTGTTATCAGATTTATTACCCCCTGGGCAATATAATCAGCTATATCCTCTGATATTGCAATAAGCCTATCGTATATGTTTATAATGCCTGTATAGTCTTGCTCTATATTTGCATTTATCTCCATTATCTCATAAGCTATCATAGTATTGAGCATCTCCTCGATTACAGCCTCGTCGAGGCTTGGAAAGATTTCAGCCAAGTATTCGGCCCTGGCCCGGGCATTTCTGTAAAGGTCCGATACTCTTGCATTAACCTGATCCATGTCCCCCGCAAAAACCCCAGATAAAAGACCCTGCAATAGGACTACATATTGATTAAATAGCAGTCTAAATTGGTCCGCATCTCGCCTGCTTATAATAAACCTAAGGGTGTTGGCATATTCCGGCGAAACCTCGAATAACCTTGCGAAAACCTTATCAGCATCAGCTATATGGAAAAAGACACTGTTAAACAGTCCCCTTGTCCAATATATCAATTCCCTCCAAAACAACCTCGAGTTAAAGATTATGTTTACCTGTGTAAAAGTAAAGCAGTCTATGTCGCTTAAATTTTTCCCATTCATTTCCCCACTCCTATCATTTTTATACTAGTACAGTATATATGTTAATGATAGATTTGGTACATCAGGTAAACTTGTTTTCCTAGCTGGCCACATGGGCCATTATCATATTTGTTGTTCCCCCCACTCCAACTGGGATTCCAGCTGTTATTACGACCAGGTCCCCTTTGGAAATCTGCCCATATTCCATGGCTTTGGATACGGTTTTATCTATCAATTCATCTGTTGATCCCACAGAATCCAAAAGTATTGGATAAACCCCCCAGGACATGCACAGCTGTCGTTGGA
>CAZMMB010000212.1:0-3238 GCA_964567325.1 uncultured Oscillospiraceae bacterium | reverse complement strand
CAGGGCCGAATATTTTTGCAACAGCATAATGGATTACTGCCGCTTCAAAGACCCCTAAAAACAAATAATACCAAAACCCTTCAATTTGCATGTTTTCATTAGACAACAGGCCAAGATACACAAGCATATAAAGACCAACGGCAATTTGTATAATGTTGCGGGCATATTTAATCTTTTTAATATAAAGGGTAATGCCGATAGCAAGGCAAGTGCCTATATATGTAAAATTGAAAAGATAAAACATGTTACCAAGTGCAAGCCACAATGTGATTGCGATTGTTTCGAACAGCAGCCACATTGCAAGCGGTACTATGTATTTTTTCACTTTCTTTACCAAGGTCTATACCCTAGTGCATTTAGCCGTTCCTGTTCCTGCTGCACATACCACTGTGCATCGCGATCAAAAAATGACATTTCAGGGCGCCCTGCCGAATAGGACATTACAACTATTCCCATGTGCTCTTCATTATAATTATAGACAGGATAATAGGAGAATACATCATAAACCTCCATTCCAACGGGTATTTTGGAACGGAAAAGCACCATGGAATCCTCACCTTGGATGCTGTTTATAGCTATGCCGTGGGGAGGATCATTGCCAAGACGCTCAATCTCTACATATCCGCTTTTGCCCGTCACCATGGGACCATTGTATTGGTAAATTGTGCTACCGATCAGGTCGCCAGGCTCGTGGCTGAGAATAATATAGGCTCCGGCGGCGCCAATCCTCAAGAAACCGACATCTATTACAGGCCTTTCTGTAACACGATTCAAGCGTCCATTTTGTACTTCAAACAATCCGGCTTCGCCGTAAATACCTGCTCCCCCATCATCATAGGGCTCCCCCCAGTGTTGACGAATCAAAGGACGCCCATTCAGATATAACCAATTCCGATCCGTGTCGTTTTGGGGTAGCGGAATGCGATAGGTATCGGTCACAGTCCAGTTATCAAGTAGCACGCCCTTTATAATGCCCTGACCCTTTTCCTCACTGCATAACACAGCGATACCATTTTTCGCTCCGACAAATTTAACATTTGTCCCAATGTTATGGATGTACAGTCCGTTTTGTGCGAAAATATACGCTATATCATCTATTACCACTACGAATTTATCTTCGCTCCTAATATAAGGTTCCCAGTATTGCTTGCTGTCTATCCCAAAGTCTTTGCCCTCGGCAATTTTTTCTGTTTTCGCACCATCTGTCGCTATTAGGCTTACGCCGTCCTTATACCATATTCCCAAAAGATCCTTGCCCTTTATCGTGTCAAAATACGATATTTTCCAAGGTTTAGGTATATCCTCTTGTTTCCATTGGGCAACTTGGGTTTCTTTCAAAGTTAGGCAATCCATACGATAAAGTACTGTTACATTGCCCTCGTGCTTCAAGGCATAGAAATATTCCGTATCGGCCACAGGATAAGATGTGTCGATGTCAATGCCCGTAAGCGTGCTTTTAGCAAAGGGTACCCCTTCAAGTTGGGCCGTTAAACCACCATTTTCTGTTCGGAGATAAGTAACTGGATATATGTTAATTCCAGATTTTGTAAACTGTTCAGCCGTAAAAACACCCTTCTTTACTAGATATTGAGCCATTGTTGTCATTTGATCCACCGGATCTTTAGTATAAATGCACCTTATAAAACGGATCAGCATACTGACTGCATCGGCTCGGAAAAAATCACTTCCGGGTGTGTCTTGATTTTCACGGTCTATAAATATTTGCTCTTCTTCAGTGCCGATTCCGGCGGCAATGAATTCATCGGAGCCGGTGGAAATACGACTCAAAAAAGTAGCAAACTGCCAATATGTTACATTTTGCGAAGTTCCAAAACTTGTAGCACTGACACCATATGTTATTTTGTTTTGATAGAGCCACCCAACATACGAATCTGCCCATTTGGGTACATCCTTAAAGGGATGTTTGTAATTCTTCGCCAGCGCATTTTTTTCCTCACCCATAAAGCGTACAATAAGTGCCGCAGCCTCAGCGCGAGTTAGGTGCCTATGTAATTCAAAACCATTATTCGTACCGATGAACAGTCCCAAACTTTTGAGCATGTCAGCCTGATCCTCGGCCACATTGTTGATTCCGCCTGTGACAATTTTCGAACTGGAAGCATTCATGTTGCCCGGGAGAATGGCATATGCAGAAGTGGCAGTAAACAAGCAGAATATCATTAGAGCAAAAACAATGAACTTTCTCATGAAATTTCACCTCCATAGGTTCTGGTGTTCCGTAAATTTAGCGTAGATCACAATCCCGCAATATTTGCATAAAAAAAATGGCACATTACGCCAACAGTATAACACAGTCCGTCAGTGGATATTTGATTGAATTATAGCGAGGCTATGTGAGGTGAGGTGAGGTGAGTAAAAAATGCAGTTGTCAGTGGATTTTTCTCTGAAAAAGATGGTTTTTGTTCAATATATGGAGTTGTTAGCGGATTTTACATGTAAACAACTGGATAATCACTGACTAGTCATTTTTTTGCATAGTTAGTATATGCTTACTGTACAGTAGATGATTATTGGATGACGATTAGGTGAGTGATGGTTGGATGATAGGGTAGTAGGAAGTTGAATGGTGGTTGGTGGTTGCGTGCTCTGCGGCTTGTTGAAAAGCCTTGAACCATGCACCAATGTCCAATTTGCTTTTAGTTCCTCTTGCTTTAATTCCGCCAATGCTAATACTAATTTTACTTGCTTTTTCGGTAGATACCCTTCTTGTAATTCACAGGTATTAATAACCCACTTGACCCCCCGCTACACTGTACAGGTGCAATGTAGGTGTTCTTGATGCTAAGCGGTGTTATTTCGATACAAAAACCTTGTATCAAGATGATTTTTGTATAGGTTATTTTGGAAACTTAATATTGACAATTCTGTCTAATCACGATAGACTGAATGTAGTCTAATGATATACGACAGGAGGTTTATTATATGGACCCATATAAACTCGGTGAAATGGAAGAGCTGTTTGCAAGGTTAATTTGGAAACATGAGCCTGTCAGCTCCCGCACCCTTACGGAACTATGTGCCGAGGCTTTCGATTGGAAGCGCACTACTACCTACACAATGCTCAGGCGTTTGTGTGATCGGGGGCTGTTTCAAAATATAAACGGTACAGTAACCTCATTGATGTCCGAAGCTGATTTTAGGGCTGGGCAGGGAGAGCAATTCTTAAATGAAACTTTTGAGGGCTCTTTACCACAATTTTTTGCAGCATTTACACGGC
>CAZMMB010000211.1:0-3243 GCA_964567325.1 uncultured Oscillospiraceae bacterium | reverse complement strand
TATTAGATGAACTCTACCTTTTGGAAGCCGGTGATTTGGATGCTGTCAGCATAAAGGTAAATAGCCTTTTTAATATGCTCTTACGGAATCTACCCCATTGGGAGAATACATATCATGAATACGCTATGCTCGAATCAGGTAGTCTAGACATATTAACCGGTGAAAGTGACTACGAAAGTATGAAGCTTGAAGCATTTGGAATCTTTTCTGATTTAGCAATAAAATATTCTGAGAGCTTCTATAGCGGGTCATCCCAAATCATTAAGGACACTATTGATTACCTTAACAAAAACTTTAGAGATAAGCTGACCCTAAAAGACACTGCTGATCTTTTCCATGTAAACCAATCCTACCTATCCCTTCTTTTTAAAAAAGAAATGGGGAAAAATTTTACAGAATATCTGACATCCTTGCGCCTCGGTGAAGCGAAAAAATTGCTGAAAAAAACCAGCCTAAATTTAACCCAAATAGCCTACCGGTGTGGCTTTGACGACCAGAGCTACTTCTCGAAGGTATTCAAAAAAGTTGAAGGAATAACACCTAGAAATTATCGGTCCTTGTAATTGCTTTTTCTCTTTCTTCCGCTTCAAGAATTGTATAAGCCACCTTGCCCACCAAAGTCTTAGGAAGCGATTGGCGATATTCAAACTCATAGGGCATGGCGTATTTAGCTATATTCTTTTCACAATGTCTCCTTATACTTTCCTTTACCTGGCTGCTTGGAGAGATATTTGGTTTTAAAACAACAAAGGCCTTAACCTTTTGCTTCCTGTATGGATCATCTACCCCTATAACGGTGGACATGAGGACCAGTTCATGAGAATCAATTATATTCTCAAGTTGTGAAGGATAAATTGAATAGCCGGAGGATATAATCATTCTTTTCAATCTCTGTCGGAAATAGACAAATCCATCCTCATCTATGAATCCAAGGTCCCCTGTGTGTAGCCAAGTGTGTCCATCTGCATGGATTTGGAGGGCATGGGATGTTTCCTTGGGATTCCCCACATAGCCTAACATAACTGTAGGTCCATTAATGCAAATTTCACCTTCCTGACCGTATTCGACTTCTTCCTGGGTAGTGGGTTTTACTATTTTATAGAAGGTATCTGGAAAAGGCAAACCTATGCTCCCTTCCCTAGAGTAGTTTTTGGGGGTCAGGCAACTAGCAGTTACGCATTCAGTCGTACCGTAACCCTCTCTTATCTGTACAGTTGCACCCTGTTCTTTTAGGAATAAATCCACCTTTTTCTTTAGCTCAATTGAAAGCGAATCCCCCCCACTAAAAACACCTTTTAAACAGCTTAAGTCTACATTTTTCATCTTCTTGCTTTTCAGCATTGCTTCATAAAGTGTCGGGACGCCGGCAATCAAGTTTGGCTTATGCTTTTTTAGAAGCAAAGCAAAGCTATCTGCATTAAATGTGGGAACTAAAATACACTTGCAGGCTTTTAAAAACATAGTGTGAATTCCTACACCCAGGCCAAAGCCGTGGAAAACAGGCATAATTGAAAGCATTGAAACACCGGGTTCCAAACAGTCACCCATAGCAGCTGTCTGCAAAGCCAGGGCATTGAAATTTAAATTAGTGAGGAGTATTCCCTTTGTAGTTCCGGTGGTACCACCGCTGTATAGAATGACCGCCGGATCATTGCCAGTCTTGACCGCCATATAGTCCTTAGAATATTTTCCTCCCTTACCAAGGAAGTTTTTCCACAAAATAATCTTGTCAGTTTCCGGAACAGCCTTAATTTTCCGCCCTTTGCTAAGGCTGAAGCCAATCGATTTAAGGGGATTTAGTTTATCTTTAATACTGGTTATCACAAGGTATTTAACCTTCGTTGATTTGAAAACCTCCTTAAATTTTCCATAGAAAGCATCTAGGGTGATAGCTGCTACGCTGTCAGAATCATTTAAATAGAACTCTATCTCCCCTTCTGAGGATAGGGGGTGAATCATATTCGAGATACCGCCTGCCAGATTTATTGCATAAAACATTATTATTGCCTGGGGAATATTGGGCAAGCAGATAGTAACCCTGTCACCATCCTTTATCCCCAAGGCTTTTAACCCCTTGGCACACCTGTGTATTTCTTCTATGAATTCCCGGTAAGTCACCCTTGTACCTAAAAACTCATAGGCTATACAGTCGGGATAGCTTTCTGCAGTAGATTCAACCATTTCAAACATGGATACAGGGGGATAGTCTAAATTGTGGGGCACGGAATCATAATAACTTAACCAGGGGGCCTTAATCATCATATTTCACCTCTTCACTAAACTTGCCTTCTAAAATACTTGGATTGCCAATCAAATATTTTAGAAGCTTTATGGATTTCGCAAAATAAAACCCGTCTCCAATTCTTTCATCAATAGTAATTCCCATATCAACGAAACTTCTGACTGATATTTTACCCAGGGCATCCTGTTTTGTCTCTTCATATATTTCGCCAATAGTTACCATGATAGAATTGCTACCGTATTCTACCAAATGGTGATAGGGGGCTCCACACTTAATGCTTCCCAGATTTGCTATGAGAATAGTAGTGTAGTAGGGGTCCATTTTCGAAAGAAACTCTGGCATTGAATTATAATATTCTAGGAGGAAAAGCAGGGATGCGAATATTCTCAAAAACCACCTGGGGAACTTAACCAAATAGTTTAAAAGGCTATCCAGATCGTTATGGCCTTTTTCCCTAACTTTTGAAACTTCTTCCACTACCTTACGGCTTATTTGCTCCAGATTACTGTCTCCGTCTGTTCTTAAAATCATCAGACTTTCTTGGCCCTTATCAGAAAACTGTTTTTTAATAACAAAGGATAGGCTTACCTGATGCCTTTCATAAAATCTTCTGCCAGAAACAAACCTGTTCAAATAAGGCCTGTGAACAACCGTCTTTGAAAAGGCTGCTAGAATCAAATGGAACAAGGTCATTTTTTGATCCAGGCTATTCTTGGCATTTATGTAATGCAAAGCCTCCGTCACATCAATTTTTTCCCCAATGTAGACTTCGGAATCACAGCGTTTTTTCATTATGTATGGCATAAACTGGTGGATAGGATCTAAATCCCGCACCCTTTTTGCATCCCGCCTATCTCCCCTTTTCACTACTACCCCCCTCTTTATAGGCAAATTTTATCACAGTGAAAGTCTTTGTCAATAAGCCGGTGATAGACATTAACCCTCATATAAAGCACAAATGATATTGTCAGCTCAGAAGCACAAATGAAAATGGCACACAA
>CAZMMB010000210.1:0-3284 GCA_964567325.1 uncultured Oscillospiraceae bacterium | reverse complement strand
CCTATTATTCCTACAAATACAGGAGGCAAACCTATTTATGGCGTCGGTCACCGTGTTTCACGCGTCGATATGAATAACGGTACAATAAATGTCTTTGCAATAAACAATACAGGTGTTCCGGCCCACCTGACCGGGGGCGGTGGTTTTGAAAGACCCATCGATGCGGTATTTGGTCCGGATGGAGCCCTTTACATTGCAGATTTCGGAATATTTACAGCCACCGGCCCCATTGAACAAACCGGGGTTATTTGGAAAATCACTAGGGCTGATTAATATTTAGATACTTTTTTTGCTTACCTCAATTTATAAATTGAGGTAAGTAAACCCGTCATAATCCTTGCACATTTATTAACCTATTGACCCTTTCCAAGACAAGTATAGAAATCAATAACCATATAAAACTGTAAACAAAACAAAAGAGAAACATAAAGAGCATTGTGGTCAAACTCGGTACAGATGGGATTACAGGTCCCAGTATGGGGAAAGCCAGAACATATAAAGGAATACAAATGCCAACCAACAAGACTAGCGAACTAACAAGGGCGATGATGATACGGCTTTTAAATTTCCCCATCCCAAAGCCGATTGCCAGCCCCAATAGCCCTGTTGTAAAGGGAAAGATGAACAGTTCATCGGGCTGTATGAGGGTAAGTAAAAACACTGTCAACATATAGGCTAAAATTCCGTATCGCATATCATAGACAGAGACAATTAAAATCGGTAACGCTGCAAAGGGACTTATTAGAAAACCAATCCCGGGCAGGAAGCCACCGGCAGATTGTAGCAGTGCTGCAATCGTGGCTAATATAGCCGCAGATACTAGTTTATATGATGGGGGAAAGAAATTAAAATAGGCGGAATCTTTCTTAAGTTCAAGTGGGCCAGGTCTAATTTTGGGCACGATAATCACTCCCTATAAGGTTTATTTAAGTTGCCTTATCAATATATTCACGATCTCCACAAACTGTGTTCAGGCCAAATCGGGATCTATATGATAATTCATTTTATTCCAACATAAACTAGACAGAGGTGGTTTTTATGAATCCTTCAGAGTTGACCATGCTGATATCTTCCATTGCGGTTTTTATTTCTAACGAAGTTACAGATGACAATGAATTAGCCCTATGGGCATTATATATTACCCGCCTGGGAAACACCCTTACATCAATTTCCGCCCAGCGGGTCCTAACGAAAAAAATCAAATCTACTCAAAGCAGCGATGCTAAAGCTGCTTCTGGTAAATCCGATATAGAAGGTGGGTCTAGCCCAACAGATAAATGTGATGCAGTGGATGCATCAACCCAAGCAGACAGACCTAACAATGCTTCTTTTACATCTTATAAAGCTCCCACCGGCAATCCTCAATGATATATTTCAGCTCATAAAGGACCCCTATTCCATTGATTTCGCTTTGACACCGGTATACTAATGCCCTTATCCCTGCTATTTTAATTTCATCTACTTGCAGGATCTTGTCTATTCTAATTTCATGAATTTCAGATGCCCGATCAGTGTATCTGAATTTATATGGCTTAGGTTTATTCCTTCCCCGAAACATTACCAGGGCGTCTATGGGCTCAGCAAGAATTTTCACGACTTATATCCCCCCATCATAATATAATCACTGTCACAGGTGCCCCCTTGGATAGGTTTGTAATCGGTATTGGCAAAAATACCCCTAATAATGACCTCATCGCTATATCGTTTTCTTATTGCATCCACAGCCTTATCCAGCCTGCGGTTCTTGTCGGCCTCCTCCCTATTGAAAAGGGAAAGTTGCATAGCATCTCCCTGGTTTTTCAAGCCCGATACCGAGACTCCCAAATGCCGCAGGGCTTCACCCCTCCAACATTCATCAAAAAGTCTACAAGCATACCCATATATTTCACTCGTGCTAGATATGAAGTAGTTCAATTGGACCTGGTGGCTGTATCTTATAAATCCATCCGTTTTTAAAGAGATGGACACCAAAGAAGCTAGACAGTTAGATTTTCTCAACCTCATTGCCACCTTTTCTGTTAAGGCCAAAAGCACCTTCCTTGCTTCATTTTTGTTTTCCACATCGTATTTACTTGTCGTGCTATTACCAATACCCTTTTGAACAATTTCGCTATTAAGCATCACCTGTGAATCATCGATACCATTGGCGTAGTTCCACACGAGAAGGCCGTGGCTCTTCAAAAGGGCCTTCATATGATACGGATTGGATTGGGCCAGGCCCCCTATGGTAGCTATATTTATCCTATTCAATTTGCTAGCAGTTGCCCTGCCAACCATAAATAAATCTTTCACCGGCAGGGGCCACATTTTCTCTTCTATTTCCCAAGGATAAAGGGTATGCACCTTATCAGGCTTTTTTAACTCGGACCCCATCTTTGCCAGGAGCTTATTTACGGATAAACCAATATTTACGGTGAATCCCAATTCTTTTTTTATCCTTTCCTTTATCTTATAGGCAATTTCCAAAGGTGGTCCAAATGTTTTTTTTGAAGATGTATAATCTATAAAACATTCATCTACACTGTAGCGCTGAATCAGGGAAGAATAATTGTAAAGCAACTCATACATGGCATCGCTACATTTCATGTAGAGTTCATAATCTGGGGGAAAAACAGCAAGATTTTTGCATTTTTTCTTGGCCTCGAAAAGGCTTTCACCCGTTCTAATACCACAGGCCTTTGCTGAAATCGATTTTGCCAATATTATTCCATGGCGATTTTTAGGATTTCCTGAAATTACAGCCGGTATTTTCCTTATATCTTTTGGATAGCCCTTTTCCAACAAAGATACCGCCGTCCAACTTAAATAAGCACTATTTACGTCTATATGCAAAATGCTCCTCATGCCAGTCACCTTTTCATCTGCCTTTATCCTTAACAGTATACCTATCATACCAGAACATACGTTCCCTTTCAAGGTGCAAAAAATGGACCTTGAAAGTTAATTACGCTGTAAAAGATATGCATTACTCGAATTTTTGCACAGCCAATAAGAAAATCGTTTAGAATTAAGTAATCTGTGATCAGAGTTAAGCAAGCTGTGCAAATATCAGAGTAATGTTGGTAGTATTATCAACTTAAGCGTATATATGGCATTTATTCGCAATGTTATAACATATTAATTTGATATAATGTATAAAAATGTATTCTATTCAGTCGGAAAGCTATGCATTACTCGAATTTTTGCACAGCCAATAGAAAAACTAAATGCACGTAATAGGGTTGCAGTTACAATTGCAATTTCCCAGCCTATTGGTATATGGCATCCTGTGGGGACAAATTCTC
>CAZMMB010000209.1:0-3285 GCA_964567325.1 uncultured Oscillospiraceae bacterium | reverse complement strand
AACTTTTTCCTTCTTTATTATATAGGCATAAATTATATAAGGTGATTTAAGCCAAGTTGCTGATGAACATTTGCAGGAGTGGCGGGAATGTATTTAATATACCGACTCCAACGGCCCCTTTATTTACTAGTAAATGTTCTGTGCAGTCCCGAAAAAAGATAAGTTAGGATGCCAATAAGGTTAAATATTCCATAAAATAAATAGACTCCTGTACCGCCGAAACTTTCAACTATTATTCCACCCAAGAACTGACAGACAATAGTGCCACAATTTGACGATAAGGCCGTCAATAGTGGAATGGCTAAGGAAAGCATCGAAGTTCCGACCAATTTACCAGTATACTTTACTATTTCCACTAAGACGATTCCATTGGCAAGCCCCTGTAAAATAAAGGTTGCAGCTATTAATACCGGGGCCGGATTGGTGCTATACCACAGGAAGCGCAGGGCGGAAATCGTCATGGCTAACACGATTGCCTTTTCCATTGTCAACAATGAGGAAATTCTGTCTGCTACAGCCATTACCGGTGCTTCGCTTAAAACCATAAGCAAAAGCACAATACCCATGCCTGCAATAGTGCCACCAGCATCAATGTATAAGAAGCTAAAATAAGTGTTATGGGCAAGGGCCGGACCATTGAAGAAAAAGGCGCTCAAGAGCAAGGCCATATACTTTTTATTTAGCAATAAATCTCTATAGCTTCCCTCTTTGCCCTTATAATCTGACTTAGATTTACTTCCTTTATGGGCTTGGTCTTTCCCGCAAGTTACTTTCTGGTAATCAATTATCGAAAGTTTATTTTGTATCCTCAGAAAGGATAGCAATAGAAGGCCGGTTAAGAGGAAAAAAACTGCAAACATTGGGAATATCCATATTAATCCAAAGTGGTCCACTACAACTCCCGCTACACCTATTCCAAAAGCAAATCCTACTGCGCCCCATTTCCGTGCAATTCCAAATGGGTAGTCTACCTCCATTACAGTGGAATCTAGCAAGGGGAAGATTGGATTCTCAAAGAAAAATACAAGGATGTATAGACAAAGAAATATCCAAAAACTTTTTATAATCATAAAAAAAAGTGATATAATCGCTGTTAGCACGCATAGAAACATAATTATGAGCTTATCGTTTTGTCGGCTGTGGTAAATCTTTCCCCAAAAGGAATTAGAAATAATCCCAATTGCAGTCGAAGCAGATGTTATCAATCCAATTTGCCCACCAGAAAAGCCAATCTTGCTGAGGTGTTGTGCTATCAAAGGAAAGAGGGCTCCGATTGCTCCAAAACTACAAATATATAAAGCAGGGAAAATTCTTCTATAGTGTCTCATATGTTTATCCTGTTCTTCATTAAAGATATATATCAATTTTACCAAAGTTCAGAATAACAAGCAAAGCATTTGCAAAGGCTAAGTACAAATATCGAATGGAGGTAACTATTTTGTTCAATGTATTTTTTCGAACAGGGATTCTTTATGTTGTTGCACTATTTGTCATTCGTGTAATGGGAAAAGGCGAACTTTCAAAACTGGATCCTTTTCAATTGGTAGCCTTATTTATGATTGCAGAACTTGCAGCCCTACCTATTGCAACACCAAACGTGGCTGTAATTACAGGCGTTGCTGCCATGATAGGTCTATTACTCATTCAGGTCATAGTATCGGTTCTGTCGGTAAAAAGCTCCGGGTTCAATAAAATCGTAAAAGGTAAACCCTCAATCATTATTGATAAGGGGAAAATAATAGAAAAGGAAATGAAAAAGCATAGAATAACAATTGACGATTTAGTTCAACAGCTAAGAATAAAAAATTTTCCTTCTATCGCTTCAATCGACTATGCAATTCTTGAGGCTAATGGGGATATGAGCATTATACCCAAAGCTGATAAAGACACCCCTACACGTCAGGATTTAGGTATAACCCTTGGGGCGGATAAGCTTCCAATGATATTAATAGCCGACGGGAAGTTGCAAAAAGAAAATTTGAAAAAATCAAACATCGATGAAAAGACGCTTCTAAGTCGTTTAAAGATCGAAGGGGTAAGTAGTTATGAAAAAGTTTTCATCTGCTTTACAGATGAATCAGAATTAATCCATATTCATCTCAAATCTGAAAAAAAACAAAATAGTGAAATGGAAGGTGGTGACATTCATTGAGACCTTTCTGGATAACTGTAGTTGCAAGTTTAATTCTCTTAATAGCTGGGGCCATGTTTATTGGTTACGCCGGTGAAAATATAGGTCACATGACTGAAAACATCGATGAGGCCGTGTTATCTATTACAAGTGAGAATTGGGAAGAGAGCAACAATCTCCTAAATAACGTCCAGCAACAATGGTCCGATAGCCGCCTCATATTTTCCTTATTTTTTGACGCAATTTCAATCGGCGAAGTTGAAGCTTCACTACTAAAATCAATTTCCTTAAGTAAGGCTAAAGAGCAGGGCTCTGCCTTAGCAGAACTAGCCAACTTAAGACACCAGCTTCTATTCCTTTTCGAAAACGAAACGATTTCTATTGAAAACATTCTATAACAATGCTATTCTATCTGCAGTAGAGTAAATATTGTGCGTTGGCTTCTAGCGAGCCCTTTTGCCTGGCTGATGAGAATAGGTGGGTGAAAGCATAGTGTCATGGGATGGGATGTCGCCCATGAACGAAAACATATGTTGCGATACAATATTGCGTCCGCTGCTGCATTAAAGGAGCATATGAGAATTCTTCCTTCTTTATTGTAGTAATACATTATGGACAGGAGGATTTTTTATGAAAAAGATTAATACAAAAACTCTTATTCTTATGGCCTTATTCGCATCAATTAGCATAGTTCTTGCCCGCTTTATGGTTATCTGGCTTACCAATAGCGCTAGGATTAGCTTTGGCAACATCCCTGTGATGCTAGCAGGTCTCCTTTTAGGTCCACTAGCCGGTGGCTTTACCGGGGCTGTGGCAGATATAGTTGGGGCAACCCTTTTTTCAGGGCTTGGTTGGTATCCACCCTTGACATTGCCTGTGATATTAGCTGGAATCATACCCGCCCTTTTAAAAGTGTTTTTCCTCAAAGAAATCACAATTTTACGCGTTTACATTATCGTTTTTGTTACTAATATTATAATTAGCATGGGGCTGACAACCTGGCTCTTATCTGGTCTTTATGGGACCGGCTTTCTTCAACTGCTCGTAGTAAGGACCCCTTTATCCCTAGCAGTAACAGCAGTAGAGGGCTTGGTGGTTTATATACTATATAAAAGACTCAACAATATAATTAGGACTTGCTGAACCATTCATAA
>CAZMMB010000208.1:0-3304 GCA_964567325.1 uncultured Oscillospiraceae bacterium | reverse complement strand
AAGAGTATCCACCGATTAAGGAAACAATAGAATACGATGATTTTGATAAGTTGGATTTAAGGGTTGGCCTGATTCAGACATGTGAAAAGCATCCTAAAGCGGATAAGCTTCTGGTATTTCAGGTCAAGATGGGTAATGAGTTAAGGCAGATAATATCCGGTGTTGCAGATTGCTATAAGCCGGATGAACTTGTAGGGAAGAAGGTCATAGTAGTGGCTAACCTGAAACCTAGGAAGCTTAGGGGCTTAGAATCTAAGGGGATGTTGTTGTTTGCGGACAATGGAGATAGGTTTGAGTATTTGACTGCTAGTGCTCCTGATGGGGAAATCGTCTCCTAGGCTTGTTAAATTTCCCCAGAACTATGCCGGAGTCGTTTTGCTCTCAGTTGCCTATATCAGTATAGGCGCCTATCGCGCAAAGCCTTTCCGTCTACGTCCTGTGAAAATTTTCCTGCGCCTAGCAAGGCTATAACTGGTTAAATTTCCCCAACTTTTCCACCTAGGAGGTTAAAATGCTTTTTGATTCACATGCACATATTAATAATGAAAGCTATAATAAAAAACAGAGAGAAAAGCTAGTAGAAAATATTGAAAAATCAGCTGTATCCTATGTTATGGATGTAGGTTTTGATCTTGAGAGTTCCTTTATGGCCTATAAGCATGCCCAGAAGTATCCATGGTGTTATGCTGTGGTAGGTTTTCATCCCCATAATGCAGACAAGATGGAAGAGGATGATTTAATCCACATCAAGGGATTGGCCCGAAAACCCAAGGTACAGGCCATAGGTGAAATTGGTCTGGACTACTTCCGCAACATTTCAGATCCTGCCAGCCAACGCCATTGGTTCAGGAGGCAGATACAGCTTGCATTAGAGCTCTCCATGCCTATAGTAATTCATGACAGGGATGCTAACAATGACGTCATGCAGATCTTAAAAGAGGAAGGTGTCTTTCGCAAAGACAGGACAGGAAAATTCCCCGTCCATAAGGATGGTGGACCAGATGCAAGGCTTCTCATGCATTGCTATTCGGGGAGTAGGGAACTTGCAGACCAATATGTCAAGCTCGGTGCAACGATTTCTATTGCAGGGCCTGTTACCTACAAAAATGCCAGAAAGCTTTTACAAGTGGTTGAAAGCATTTCAATAGATCGGTTACTAATAGAGACTGATGCGCCATATTTGACCCCTGAGCCTTATAGAGGGAAAGCTAACCAGTCCCCCTATGTAGAATATACGGCAAGGAAGGTTGCCGAACTAAAAGACCTGTCCTATGAGGAAGTGGCAGAAATTACATGCCGGAATGCAAAGACCTTTTTCAACATAGGCTAGTATTGTCGAAAAGTTGTAATCATGGCCGACAAGCTTCAACAGTTTTCGTATCACCCCTAATCTAAAATAGATGAAGGGGTGATTTATAGTGGAACTTTTGTTGGACAACCTTAGAAATGCTCTGTTAAAAGGGAAACATGGCAAGGTTAAAGAGATTTCCCTGTTAGATAAAAAGTTTTTGCTTGCAATAGCCGTGACTTTGAGCCTATCTTTTTTAGTTGGTAGGTCCTCTCTCAGTCATTCAGTTGAGGCTTCATCCGTTGCCTTGCTTACCGTACTCTTAGCACGTAGCAAAGCCAATATCTATGCTTTACCCTTTCTTTGTTTTGGGATGTTGAGTGCCCTGAGGATAAGCTATGATTTTTTGGGAAGCTTCATAGCTGTTTTTGCCTGTGCTTTTGCCTTTCTTCTTCCATTTACCCGGAAGTTTCCGCTCACACTCAGGACCTTAATGGCTGGGGCCCTGATGATTATTGTAAAAGTGGCATATTACATGGGTATAGGCTATTTGTTTTTGTATGATAGTAAGGCTATCGCCATTGATTTGCTAGTCCTCTTTGGGGCCACTTATGTTTTCCACGAATTTTTCAATTTGACTGGAAAAGGCATAGAAAGTGGCAGAAGCCCAGTGGAGACAGTGATAATAATGTCTGCAGTCGCTATGTTGGCTATTGGGGGGTTAGGTATACAGCAGGCCGGTCCCATATCCATATTTCATGCAGCGGCTTTTTTGATTACACTTATAGCCGGCTATGGGATGGGTCCCGGTTCAGGGGCAATAGCTGGAATGGCATGTGGCTTTCTCATAATGTTGATGACTTATGGTTCACCCGCTCTAGCAGGGATTCTAGGATGTTGCGGTGCCATAGCGGGGTTTTTCTTTGGAAAACATAGGGTTTTCGCCAGTATCTGCTTTTGTGGAATGGCCTTGACATTCGGCATGTTGAAAGGTTTTCCCGACCTTTACATTTCTGTATATGAACCGGTTCTTGCAGCAGCGATTTTTATTTTGATTCCGCCAAAGGCAATTGACCGATTGATGAGGGCCTTATCAATCTTGCGGCAGGACGAAACATATTATGACCTTGAAACCAGGAAGAAGGCCAGGGACAAAATAAAGGAATATGCCAATCTATTTACAAAGCTGTCTTTGAGCAGTGGGGCCATGAGGACCTATTCCCCCGGCAGGGACATCATGGCCCTGCAATTTAAGGGGATATCCAGGGCCTTGGACAAGATAGCCATGGAGGTTTCTTCAGAATATCAGCCCATACAGGCAAGGAAACTTAGATTTACCCTGGAGACTGCAACAGCTGGTTATGCAAAAGAGGGCAGAATTTCCGGAGATAGCTGCCTTTGCACAGCTATAAATGATGGCCAATATCTACTAGCCCTAAGCGATGGCATGGGCCAGGGAATCAGGGCTGCTGAAGAAAGTAATCTAACGGTAACTACCCTGTTTAATTTGGTTAAGGCAGGCTTTGATGTGGAATTAGCCTTAGCCATGGTTAATTCTATCCTTCTGCAAAAATCAAACGATGAAATTTTATCAACCCTGGACCTGGGATTTATAAATCTCTATACAGGCAGGGCCAGGATCTTCAAAATTGGCGCAGCAGCCAGCTTTATCAAAAGAGCTGATTCTGTTAAAATCATTAAGATTCCAGCCCTTCCCCTAGGAATTATCGAGAAAATTCCTATGGAATCCATATCCATACAGCTTAGAAAGGGGGATATGCTGGTCATCGTATCCGATGGGGTTACCGAAGCAGAAAAAGGTGGGCTAGGACCGGATTGGGTTCAGGAGTTAGTAGGTGAAATAAAGTCTAAAGATCCCCAAACCATGGCAGATTTAATAATTAACCAGGCGGTACAAAGATATGGCCTAAGGGAAAAGGATGATATGACTGTAATGGTTGCCGCAGTTGGATAATCTAGAATTTATAGGCAGGTGTACAAATTCTCAGATATTCA
>CAZMMB010000207.1:0-3314 GCA_964567325.1 uncultured Oscillospiraceae bacterium | reverse complement strand
AAGGGTGGATAAGATGATGCCTGTGGCAGATGAGGCATCTGTCAATCAGGCTGCCATTCAAACACTTGAAGTGAGAACCCCCTTTGGATACCAAGGTAACTGGCTTTTCTATGAGGACTCAAACTTCATAGTAGATGATGAATGCCTGTATAAAATAGATGCTACTTGGCCGGATACACCGGCGGATGCCTATCCTGAGCCGCCTTATACAATTAGTTGCTGGAATTGGAATGCGTTGGCAACAGACAATACCAAGTGGACATACACTTTTGATGATAATTTATTTAATGTGCCTAATGTCCGCACAGGTTCCTATCTCGCCCAAGACGATAAGGGTAAATACCTGTATTTTGTTTCCGACGGAAGGACTTTAATAGTATCAAAAGATAATGGGTCATTTTTGACCACCCTGAATATGGAGGTAGGGAAGAATTCCTATGTTGGCGGAGATAAGATATACACAATAAAAACAGATGGCATCTATAGCATTTCAGTATATAGCGGGGAGATAACAAGGATCTACAATGGTCCCATTATTGATGGACAATATCGTAGGCTAGATGGCAGGGTACATTTTCTCGCGGGAAATGAGACCAGGATGTTCAGGGGCCTATTGGATACCGATGCTGGTGGAGTAACTTTGGAATGTTTGGATTTTCAACCAGGCCCCTTAGGTAACACCCTCTATGAGGTCCTGGGTATAGATATTGATGGTAAAGTAATTGTCAGCTCATCCACCAGGCTAAGAGGTTCTGATATGAATATTGGTTCTTCCTTCGAGGATCAAATATTTGTATATGGAAGAGACAATTATTTGCTCTTTTCCACTCCTGTTATCAAGTCTTCTTCGTCGGGCACTAATCATCCGGTTATGATCAGCGATGAAGGAGGGAAATGTAACTATGTATCCTTCACATCTAACAGCAGGTCTAGTAGCAGGCGATATGTTCATGCAGATGTATACGGGATAAACAAGGACTATTATCAGCGGTATTCAATAGAATTAAAAGGTAGCGACTATCCAAGTGTATATAATAAAATTCCCTTCGCCAAGGAGATTAGTGGTAAGGTATATATTTGTACAGGGGCTGAATGGGTATATGTTTGGCAGACAGGTACCGGTATATACAAGGAGAGAACCAAACTGTTCGTCTTTGATCCGGAAAACAATACAGCTAGCGAAGAAAGCTATCACGATATTGGAATAAATCTTTCTACTATTGAGCACGGCCGGTCATCTGACACCATAGCAGGAGTTCAATCGGGCTATAACTTCCCCGGCGCCGGGTATAGTATCAATTTTATTTTAAAATGGAAACAGTCCCTCCAGCAGATATTAGACCGGTATATTTCGAAAAACTTCATGGGAAAAGACCAGATAAACGCCCTGGTGATATATGATGAAACAAATTCCGCAAGTAGTTATACCGAAGATCTGCTAGATAAACTTCAGTTAATGGCGGATGAAAGGAATGGACGATTCATCCAGGCATCACGAACGGATCTTGAAGGTCCAGGACTCTTCAACGCAATTATAGCTATGCAGGAAGATGAGAAAAACTTGTTGGGGATATCTGTTGATGACCAAGATGGTGGCAGGGTTTCTAAAACCTATCGGTTAAATCCAAATAAAACATATTATTACGAATATGAAATCAAGAGCCAGGGTGATGTAGACCAGTATACACCTACAATAAATTATCTGCCCGAGAGGACTGGTGGGGCAGAATTTTCATCTGAGACTTACTATACAGTAGATTCATTTTTTGAGGATTTCCAGAGTGAAGATACTAATCCCTTCTTTGATTTAAACTCAGCCCTTGTTGCTGAAGGATATTATAAGGGGGCGACAGTCGTCCAGAGCAATAACAAAAATCGGTATGACCAGGATCCCTGGCCTGAGGATGCAACAGCAATAACTTTTACGATTCCCGAAGGAAAGCAAGGCTTTCTCTCCTTTGATTATCTCATGGGCAAACGCTATGAAAATCCTGTAGGCCGGTGGATGCAATGCTATGTAAAAATTGATGGAGACCTATGGAAAAAAAGAACACCCGCCACCTCAGAGACAGGTCACTATAATCATCCTCAATTGTTAGGGGCAGGAACTCATAAAATTACAATGTTGGCTAGTGAGTATGGCACCCGGGAGACGGCTATGATGTGGCTTGATTCTATCAGGGTGGACCTATTGGAGAAGGCTTGCGACCTGCCTGAGCCAAAGCACGAAATCCTTTCTATTCAACCCCTATCCGGGGAATATAAAAAGGTAAAAGGCTCTTTTAGGACCCTTCCTAAAATAGGATCTTTTGGGGAAGTAGAAAATGCCCAGGCGATTGATCTACAAATAGGTGAGGCCCCTTATATAGTATGGACTAATACAGATCCAGACCGTAAGGAATTCCGCATAGATGTCCCGGAAGGAAAGGTAGCCATACATCCGTGGATAGGGGTTGTTGCCTATCCCAGGTATTCCGGTGGTAGGTGGTATCAGGTTAGATTTTGGCACCTTTCAGATATGTGGGAATTCAATGCATCTGATGAATATCCCGAATCCGCCATGCACAACTGCCCCTTGGATAATTATGATTTAATTTTAGAAAGATTTACGACACCCCAGTCTATTCGTTTAACGGCTGATTCCTACAGGTATACATCGGCAGATTTTTCAACTATCAAGATAGTTTTTGTGGATCACAACAATCAAAGTTGGGAAGATCTAAGCTACTTCTATGAAGGGGCCAATGATTTGTTTAAATATTTTCTACAGAAAGATGAATCCAAGGATACAGAATTTATATTCAACTTGCCAAAAGGAAGCTCTTTCATCCGAAATTTTAAAATCTATTCTATTGAGGATGGGAGGCCTGTTTATGCGGATGAATCAGCTTTTTCCAGCTCTGCATCCCTTGCTGAATGGGAGTCGGAAAATGCCTCTATTGCCATAATAAAAGAAGCATTAGCTGAGACTGAGGAAAGCAAACTCATCTATAAGAAAAATCAATTGATATCCTATGATATTAATTACTTTGATTTTGAGGGAGACCCATCGAAAAAACAATATTGGAAATATACCCACTTACCCTTTAATGATGGATCCCATCCCGATGCGGCAGTAATAATAAATGACGATAATGAACCGGTAACAATAACAGGAAAGGTCTTAAACGCGCCTATACAGAGGTTTCGTATAGATGGAAAATATATTGTGGACCACTGGCAGGAGGACAATACAACAAGGCCAATAAATCCTGGAGGAAACCCCAATTATGATAAGTTGTCCAATGTAGAGAGTCTGGCGTTCTATGTTCAGG
>CAZMMB010000206.1:0-3334 GCA_964567325.1 uncultured Oscillospiraceae bacterium | reverse complement strand
TTGCTGCAGACATTGCAAAGAAGGTTAGGTTCATGGGGGGAGGATTGCGTTACTGCAAGGCTATGGGTGTAGAGCTGAGGGAAAGAAAGCAGACCCAGGTGTCGATGAATTTAACTGATTACACTAAAACATCAATATATAGTGCCTTTGAGATGATTCGAATGGAGGCGGCAAGGTATGGGGTTAGCGTTGTGGGAAGCGAGGTAATAGGCCTCTTGCCCCAGCAGGCCCTGATAGATTGCGCTGAATATTATCTTGGTATAGAGAATTTTTCCAACAATCAAATAATTGAGAATCGCATTATGGAATAGCCGTTTAGTTTAGGGAGGAATGAATGCCGAAGAAGATATTAATTCATGCAGGCCAGCTAGTTACCTGCAGCGGTTATACCGCAAAAAGAGGCCATGAAATGAAGGATTTGCACATTATTGAGGATGGTGCCGTGATTTTCCAAGATGGCCTGATAAGAGAGGTTGGGACTACTGAGGAGCTCCTGATAAAAGCGGAAAATATGGAGATTATAGATTGCCAAGGAAAAGCTGTCTTGCCAGGTTTTGTGGATTCCCATACCCACTTCATTTTTGGGGGATACCGGCCTGATGAATTTTCCTGGCGTCTTTCCGGAACTAGCTACATGGATATTATGGAGAGGGGCGGTGGAATCAATGCCACAACCATACCTACCAGAAAAGCTAGTTTGGAAGAACTGAAAAGGGACGGAAAAAGACGGCTGGCTTCAATGCTATCCTTTGGTGTAACAACTGTAGAGGGGAAAAGTGGCTACGGTCTTGACAAGGATACAGAAATAAAACAGCTTGTAGCCATGGACCAATTAGACGGGGAGCAAGCAGTTGATATTGTTAAAACCTTTATGGGAGCCCATTCTGTTCCAGAGGAGTACAAGGGAAGGACAGACGATTATGTGGACTTTGTAATAGATCAGGTACTTCCTATAGTTGCGGAAGAAAAATTGGCAGATTTCTTTGATGTCTTTTGTGAGGCCAATGTGTTTGACCTGGACCAATCTAAAAAAATGCTCAAGGCTGCACAGGAAAAGGGTATGATGATAAAATTGCATGCCGATGAAATCGTACCCCTAGGAGGGACTGAGTTGGCCGCCCAGCTAGGGGCTGTTTCCGCTGACCATTTGTTGCAGGCATCCGACCGTGGAATTGAATTGTTGGCTGAAAAAGGTGTAATAGCTACCCTGCTTCCCGCTACAGCATTCAGCTTAAAGGAGCCCTATGCCAATGGAAGAAAAATGATAGATAAGGGTTGTGCTGTGGCCCTGGCAACGGACTTTAACCCGGGAAGCTGTTTTACCAATTCCATTCCTTTGATATTTGCCTTATCGACCATATATATGGGCCTGAGCATCGAAGAGGCTATTACAGCCCTAACAATCAACGGGGCTGCCGCGGTTAGAAGGGAAAAGGAAATAGGCAGTATTGACCCGGGGAAAAAAGCTGATTTCGTAGTATTGGAATATCCCGACTATCAGTTTCTTCACTATCATTTTGCTGTGAATATTGTTGAAAGGGTCATAAAATCTGGCAATATTGTCTATGAGAAGGACAAATGTTGAGTAGAGAAAGGCGAGACTATGTTTAGAAAAAATACCATTGACGAATTTACAAAAACTTTAGCATCAGATACACCTGTGCCGGGAGGGGGAAGCGCCTCAGCCCTGGCTGGTTCAACAGCTGTAAGCCTGGTATCTATGGTGGCTGCCTTGACCCAGGGGAAAAAAGGTTATGAAGAGCACTGGGATGAAATGAAGGCCATACAGGAAAAGATGGAAGAGTTTAGACAATATTTCCTAGAAGCCATGGACAGGGATGCGGGATCCTATGAAAAGGTAATGAATTGTTATAAAATGCCAAGGAATTCCGATGAGGAAAAAGAAGAAAGGGCTCAGGCTATACAGGATGCTCTCTATGGGGCAGCCCTAGTTCCACTTGAGATAGCCAGGAAGGGTTCAGAGATATTTGCATACGCCAAGGATGTAATTATAAGGGGCAATAAAAATGCGTCTTCGGATGGTGCTGTAGCTGCCCTGATGGCCCGGGCGTCAGTTAAAGGGGCCTTGCATAACGTAGAAATAAATGCCGCATCCATAAAAGATATGATAAAAAAAAGGGGACTCATGGATGAATTAAAATCTTTGGCCTCCCTAGTTGATAAGCTTGAAAAAGAAGTTGTGGAACTAATTGAATTCTAACAAAAAACAAGGGGGTTATCCAATGATAGCCCCCCAATCAACTTTGCCATAGTCTAAGCCTTTACAATGGTTCAAGCCTTTGCACAGTCACAGTTTAAGCGGTAGCTGCCTCCAAAGCAAGTTTCATCATATCAGTAAAGGATTTCTCCCTTTCTTCTGCCGTGAGCCTGCCACCGGTAACGAAATGGTCACTTATGGTTACCATTGTCAAAGCCCTAGCACCTAGGCGGGCAGCGTTCATATACAAGGCAGCTGCCTCCATTTCCACGGCCATAACACCCATTTTGGCCCAGGATTTCCACCAGTTTGGGTCATCCTCATAGAAGACATCGCAGGAAACGATATTACCTGCCCTTATGGGTATCCTGTGTTTATCTGAGGCTTCTTTTACTTTAATCAGTAAATCATAATCACAGCAGGGAGCCAAGTTGCCGGAAAGCTTGTAGGTATGTTGCCAGCAGGAGTCTGTTGAAGCGCTGAGACCAACTACTATGTCCATAAGTTCGATACTTTCATGAAAGGACCCGGCAGATCCCAACCGTATTAAGTTTTTCACCCCATATTCTTTTATGAGCTCATAACTATAAATGCCCATGGAAGGCATGCCCATTCCTGAACCTTGGACTGATATGGGAAATCCTTTATAGCTACCTGTATAGCCTAACATTCCACGGATTTCGTTATAGCATGTGGGATTATCTAAATAATTTTCAGCTATGAATTTGGCCCTTAAAGGATCCCCTGGCATCAGGATAGTTTCCGCAATGTCGCCTTTCTTTGCTGCATTTATGTGGGCTGTACTCATTTTACCCCTCCCTATTCTTACCATTTTTTCAATATGTTATTATAAACTTCACTTTTGACGGCTGAATCGTGTTATTAAATTATAACAGAGATTGAATCAAAGGCAAGATGGACAAGTTATAGAATAGAGGAATAATGCCCTTTACGAAAGGTAAAGCATGGGTTATTATGGATTTATATACAGGGAGGAAGGCCAGAAAATGAAAAATAAGGGCAGTGGAAACAAGTATCATCGTATAGAAGAAATCACATCACTTAAACATTTGTTAGAGCAGAGCGCAAAAAAGTATGCTGATCGACCTGCTTTTT
>CAZMMB010000205.1:0-3343 GCA_964567325.1 uncultured Oscillospiraceae bacterium | reverse complement strand
CTGTCTCTACTTACTTTGTAAGTAGGACTAGGGCTTCAGCCTTTGGCCGATTGCCGGCAGATCTCATCTGCCGACTGAACGGATTCCGCTTCCAAAATAATCCATTCAGCAGACCCTAACTATCAATAATGCATGTAGGAGGTAACTTTATGAATTATGAAAAACTTTTAAAGCCAGGAAAAATCGGAAATATGGAACTGAGAAACCGTATGATTATGCCTGGCATGGGGACAAACCTCGCAGCAGCTGACGGTACTGTCTCCGATGTAATCGTTAATTACTATGCAAGAAGGGCAAATGGCGGAGTGGGTATGATTATAACCGAAGTATGTTGCCCCGACCCTTTAGGCAGGGTTATTCCTGGGGAGATTGAAGCCACCCACGATTATTTCATGCCTGGTTTAAGCAGAATACCGCATGCTGTTCATTCAGGCGGTGCCAAAGCATGTCTTCAACTCGCACATGGTGGTTGCTTCGCTAGCGAAAATGTAACAGGAGAGCGCCCCTTGACACCATCCGGTATAGGAACAATGTTGCTGCCCGGTGAAAACCCAAGAATAATGACTGTGGAGCAAATTCACGAAATGGTTGAAAAGTTTGCACAAGCAGCCAGAAGGGCTAGAGACTGTGGATTTGATGCAGTAGAAATTCATGGCGCCCATGGCTATATGCCTTTACAATTCCTTTCACCCTATACCAATAGACGGACCGACGAATACGGTGGTTCACTAGAAAATCGTGCCCGCTTTCCACTAGAGATTATTAGGAAAATCAGGGAGTATGTAGGGACAGACATCAATATAATTTACCGTCTTTCTGGTGAAGAATATGTACCTAATGGCCTTACCGTTGAGGACGCCGCAAAATTTGCAAAAATGGCCCAGGATGCTGGCGTCGATGCAATTAATGTTTCTGCAGGTACCTGGGATTCCAGAATGGAAGACTATTTTTCCGTAATGGTCAAGGGCAATTCCCCTGAAGGATTAAACTTAAGCCATGGGGTTGGTATTTCCACCTGGGTCCCACCCAATTATACCCCAAGAGGTACCATGATACATTTAGCATCAGCAATTAAAAAGGCTGTTACTATACCTGTTATCGCAGTGTGCGGTATTTCACCTGAAATGGGAGAGGAAATACTGGAAGCAAATCAGGCTGATTTTATTGCTATAGGGCGCCAGACTATTGCGGATCCTGATTATCCTAACAAGATTAAGGAAGGCAGGGCTGATGAAATTCGTAGATGCCTCCGTTGCAACGAATGCCTGGGCGATGTTATGCGGAATTGTGGTATATCCTGTGCTATCAACCCGGAAGCAGGCAAGGAATATGAAGGATATACGGAAGTAAAACCTGCCAAACAAGTTAAAAATGTAGCGGTAATTGGCGGGGGTCCTGCCGGTATGCAAGCAACATTAACCGCAAAAGAAAGGGGCCATCAGGTTACCCTATTTGAAAAAAATGAAGATTTGGGCGGGGCCCTCTATTATGTTTCAATACCTGATTTCAAGGAAGATTATAAGGATTATACTGAGTATATGATAAAAGCTGTGAATAATTGCGGTGCAACAATTAAAACCAGCACGGAAGCTACTCCTGAAATAATCAAACAGGGAGGATTTGATCTTGTTATCGTCGCATCAGGGGCAAGCACATATATACCCGATATTTCCGGTAGCCAATGTACAAAAGTCCTAGATCCTCTCGATGTCCTTGATGGAAGGGTCGATACTGGCGAGACCGTTATCGTATGTGGCGCTGGACTGGTCGGCTGTGAAACGGCTTTATTCCTAGCCCAACAGGGTAAGGATGTAACTATGGTAGACATGCTAGACTCAGCGGCACCCGACATGACTGTGTTTTCAAAATGGGTCTTGGAAGGCAAGCTTGCTGAGCTGGGAGTTAAAGTAAAGGTTAATCACAAAATCACGGAAATGACTGGGGACCATGTATCTTGCAATTGCCAGGACCAGGATGTTTCCTTTAGGGCTGACTCTGTCATCTGCGCACTGGGATTAAAACCCAATCGCAGCATATTGGATGAATTAAGAAAAGCTTGTAAAGGAATGGATATCATTCCTGTGGGTGACCTGAATAAAGCTCGCAAAATCATGCAGGCTACCCACGAAGGCTTCCATGCAGCTAGAAGAATCTAAAATGTTTTAGTAGGTGCAATAATTGGGTCTGCAATCGGCACAAATCAACCTTTGCCGATTGCTGGCAGATTTCATCTGCTGGCTGAACGGATTCTGTTTTCTCTAATAATCCGTTCAGCAGACCCTAATTGCCAGCTAGTTAAATTTCAATTTTCATCCCTACACCAACCTCATGTATAGGAATGTGCCTATGAATTTCACTCTTGGCCTTAAAGGAAACACAGTGACAGGGATATAATTGGCTAATATTATTGTCTTTAAAATACTGTATGGTTTTTTTTAACTGAGTAGAAAGCTCGAATAAATGGAAGCCACCTATTACACCCATCACCTTTTTTTCATTACATACTTTTTTTGCATGCTCAATTATATTACCTATGCCACTATGAGAACATCCAGTTATTATAAATAGACCATCCCCACCCCTATAAACTAATGCTGTATCGTCCATCACAAAGTCATCATATTCGGCACCATCACCATAAACAGTCCCTATGGCTTTTCTTTTTTCAAAATCATAATAGTTGGGGATTTCGCCAAGAAAAATAATATGGTCACTAATCTTAATTGGCTCCTTGGATAGGCTGACCTGGCAAATTTCCTCCAGTTGGGAAAGGGAAATTGGAGATCCAATATCCTCTCCATCGCACCAGGTTTTTTTAAAGGCATCAGGATGGGCAAATATTGTTTTAGTCGTAAGATCCATGTGATTAGCCAAATAAGGAAGGCCACCTGTGTGATCATTGTGCCCATGTGAAATTGCAATGGCTGTTAGCCTATCTAAGTCCACCTGCATCGCCTTTGCATTTTCTATAAATAGACCAGAATACCCTGCATCAAGCAAGATTATTGCTTCCCCATCTTCAATATAGTAGCAGACAGCCGGTTCTCCATAATAGTATTGATCTATATAAGTATTATTATCAATTAGCACTGTAAGCTTCAAGATGTTTACCTCCCCTCCTATGTAATCCGTCCAGCGGACCCTAATTAGGGCTGGCTGAACGATTCATAAAGGCCTGTATTTACAATGTTATGGCCATTTATGAATCTTACAAGTGCAAGGATAATTAGTATATCTGCCCATAATCCCTGCACTTGTAAAGATAGGACAGTACAGATTATAATTTTTATCTGTTCAGCTCGCCAATAATTAGGGTCTGCAATCGGCATATATCAGCGTTTGG
>CAZMMB010000204.1:0-3355 GCA_964567325.1 uncultured Oscillospiraceae bacterium | reverse complement strand
GATGCCCGCAATGCTTGATTCCCTTGCATCCATCATATTCGAAATTTTGCTCACTCTGATGCTTAATAAGTAACGTTAGTTTTTATTCCTTCAGGGTGGAATTTACTTTTTCATTTGGCCAAAGCAATGAAATTAGTGGATGTCCCTACTTGCTACAGTTAGCCGGTAACTGGATACTAGTTTAGCCAAAATTAAGAAATTGGGCTTTATGGCTTAACTTACTACCTACTCAATTTCAAGTGATATGGCTATTGTATTTTAGCCATGATTCATTTACTATAAAGATGAAAAAGGTTTGGGGAATAATGTTAAAATATATTCCCCGCTAGCCAAATCCAGTATTTAATTTAGGGAGAATTATTATGGACAATTTAGTTATAAGGCCTGCAAGGGCAGAAGATCTTGATGAAGTTTTGAGGATAAATGAGGAATCTGTTCACTTTTTATCACCCTTGACAAGTGAAAGGTTGGACCATCTGCATGGGGAATGCAAAATGCATCTGGTGGCCGTCGATGGTGAAAAAGTATTGGCTTTCTGCCTTGTATTTCAAGAGGGTGCGGATTACGATAGCATTAACTATCTTTGGTTTAGAAATCATTACAAGCAATTTCTTTATATTGATAGGCTTGTAGTGGATATTAGGGAACGGAAAAGAGGTCTTGGGGAGGCCTTATATAAAGAGGTTTTTGCCCGCAGCAAGGAATGGGGGATTCCCATTATAACTGCGGAGATAGATATTGCCCCTCCCAATCCCATATCATTAGAATTCCATAAGAAGTTTGGCTTTCGGGAGGTGGGCCGGCAAGAAGTTGCTGCTGGTAAAAAAATCGTATCTTTGCAGGTGGCAGAAATTGATTAAATCTAATATGAAAGAAATGAATAAAGAGAAATTAATACATCTTCCCACCCCGTTAGAATATCTTCCTGCATTGTCGGAAATGTTAGGGGTTGAATTTTATATTAAAAGGGATGATTTAACGAATTTGGCTGGCGGTGGAAACAAGCTTCGAAAACTCGAATATATTCTTCATGATGCTGTTTTAAAAGGGGCAACCGCCCTAGTTACGGTAGGAGGGGCTCAAACCAATCACGGTAGGTTGACCGCTGCTGTTGCAGCCAAATATGGAATGAAATGTTCTATTGTGGCAATTGATGAATACCCTGGGGAAATTTCGGCTAATATTCTACTGGATAGAATTATGGGAGCTGAGTTAATTCTTCATAAGGATGATGGTACCCCTATCATGGATTTAGTGGAAAGGGTATTGGACAAATATAGGAAGGAAGGGGAAATCCCGTATTTTATCCCAATGGGAGGTTCAAATGAACTAGGGGCCCTAGGCTATTATGAATGTGCCAAGGAATTGCTTAAACAGACAGATGGTGGTCGGGTGTTTGTAGCTGTAGGTAGCATGGGCACATATATGGGTTTGTTTTGTGGCCTACTCGGGACGTGCATGGATTTAACAGGAATACTCATCGGTCCCTTTTATGACGATGTTTTATCCTATGCTATGGATTATTTTGATAGGGTTAATAGGTCTTTTGATTTAGGCCTATCAGCCAAATCGAAAGAATTTGATATTCGCACTGAATTTATAAGGGGAGGCTATAACAATCCAGTTAAGGAGGTAAGGGATGCAATTTATGAAATGGCTAGGAAGGAGGCAGTTATTTTGGATCCCTGCTATACAGGAAAGGCTTATGCAGCAATAAAGGACATGGTTGAAAGTGGTGAAATAAGCCAGGGAGAAAAGATAATATTTCTTCATACCGGGGGTGGGCCAGGTTTAAATACACCATCCCATAGGAGGGAGATGGAGAAAGAACTCATGTCGGGGCTTGTAATTGATTGAAATCGAAAAAAGTCTATTAGGAAGGGAGGACATAAGTGATTATAAATGAGCTTATAAGTTATGCAAGAGATTTTTCTATAGGCAGGCAAATAAAGGATGTTAGGGCTGGTCTTGGCTATACCTGTGTTCTTTTAGAGGATGGTGGTTGCGGACTAGCCTATACCTTCAGGAACGAATTAGGTTGTTGCTGTGGCGTTATGGACTTTGCAGGCAAAGTCATCGGATGTAAGGCTGATGCATTGATATCCTGGGCTGATGACAGTGATTTACTAAAATCCGCTATTGGCTTGGCAACAATAAATGCTCTTTTAAATGATGTAAAGAAGGATTGGGGTAAGGGCAATGTTTTAAAGGCTTTTTCTTTAGAGGAGACAGATAGTTTTGGGATGGTAGGAGAATTTCGTCCAATTTTAAATAACATTAGATCAATGACTGAAAATATTTATGTATTTGAAAGAAACACCTTGCCTAATGATGGTCTTTATCCAGCTGAAATGATGGGTGAATATCTGCCGAGATGTAAGGTAATCGTTATTACAGCAACAAGCTTGATTAACCACACGATAGATGACATAGTAAAATACTGCAATGGCGCTGAGCAGGTATGTTTGGTTGGATTGTCCACCCCCATGTGTCCACAGGTTTTCAAAGACCATAATATTACACTGCTTGCGGGTAGCCTGGTTAAGGATGCAGACAAAATATTACAAATTGTAAGCCAGGGCGGTGGTACCATGGCTATGAGGCCGGAGTTGGAACAGGTTTTGGTCCCTACAGGTAAATAATATGTAGTATCCAGCCAACCGTATGATAAGAAAAACTCGGCCGGCCTTGTAATGGGCTAATGTGAATTTTGATTTATAATGACTTTCCCTTATATATCATATTGTCATATGTTATTGTTTACATCGCATCGACCATTGACCATCAACCTTTGCGGATATTGTGATATTGTTAGTAGCTTGTGCAAAATTACAAGTAAGGTGAGGGTTTATTCAAGTATTTGTGAATATATACAACGATACGGATGATTATATTCAAATAGTGTATAAAACTACATAGAAACACCACCAAACTTGAAATATTGCACAGCATAGCACACTTGTTGTTGCTTATGCCTTGCGCACCACAAACGATTCTCACTTTTGGCCTTCTTCGAGCAAAAAAATCACTTATTTGGAATAGCAGAAGGTATGCTTACAGGTAATCTTGTTGGCCGTTCAATCAAATAATGCTGTTGTTTTTTCGGTAATTCTGCAAAATGTTTTTTGGGATAATAGAAAAACTGCGGGATAACAATGTTTGATATACTGTGATGAGCTGGATCAATATAGGACCTGAAAGGTAATGTCCTATTAAAATTTAATGAAAAATATTGTTGAATCCCTTTACATTACCCTCTCCATTGTTGTATAATAATTTTTGCGTCATTAGACGTGGATATGCGCCAGTAGCTCAGCTGGATAGAGTGCCTGACTACGAATCAGTAGGTCGGGGG
>CAZMMB010000203.1:0-3366 GCA_964567325.1 uncultured Oscillospiraceae bacterium | reverse complement strand
CATGGCGACGAAAATTGCTCTATCTTTAGGGGACTATGTGGTTACAGAGGCTGGTTTCGGTGCGGACTTAGGGGCGGAGAAATTTATAGACATCAAATGCAGAATGAGCGGGCTTGAGCCCGATGGGGTTGTGATAGTGGCTACTGTTAGGGCACTAAAGCTCCACGGTGGTGTCCCTATATCCAATCTTGGAAAAGAGGATGTAGGAGCTTTGGAGAAAGGCATAGAAAACCTTTTGAAACACGTTGAAAACGTTACTGAGGTCTTCGGCCTGCCTGCAGTGGTTGCAATCAATCGTTTCCCTACTGATACGGATGATGAGCTGAAGGCTGTAAAAGAAAGCTGTATGAAAAGACAGGTCAATGCAGTCTTATCAGAAGTGTGGGGGAAGGGAAGCCAAGGGGGCATAGAACTGGCCAAGGAAGTTATGAGGATATCCAATATAAAGTCAGGTGTTTTCAGCTATGCCTATGACGTAAAGGCCCCCATAAGAGATAAAATTCACGCTATAGCAAGTAAGATTTATGGGGCAGATGGTGTGGACTATGTGGGAAATGCTGACAGGCAAATTGATGAATTGGAAAGACTAGGATTCGGCCAACTCCCCATTTGCATGGCAAAAACCCAATATTCACTGTCTGACGACCCCAAAAAATTATCTAGACCCGAAAATTTCAAAATATCTGTTCGGAATCTCAGGGTTTCTGCAGGAGCAGGATTTATAGTTGCAATTACAGGAGACATTATGACAATGCCTGGATTGCCCAAGGTACCTGCCGCCGAGACTATAGATGTTGATGGCATGGGGAGAATTTCCGGCCTGTTTTAAGATAGACACTAGCTATATAAAAGTAAATAAGAGAGGTTGTAGTGAAATGAAAATCGCAATTATTGGGGCTGGGGCCATGGGATGCCTTTACGGTGGTAAGCTTTCGACCTTGGATGGAAACCAGGTTTTCCTGGTCGATGTTTGGAAGGACCATGTAGATGCAATAAACAATAGGGGACTCATTATGGAGGAAGGGGAAAGCCAACTCTTAATGGATAAGGTTAAGGCTGTAACCAATGCTGAGGATGTGGGTATTTGTGACCTAGCTATAATATTTGTAAAGTCCACACTGACAGGGGAGGCGGTCAAATCAAACTCTGCTGTTTTCGGTCCCTCTACCCTGGTCTTAACCCTTCAAAATGGCTTGGGCAATATTGAACTGATAGAAAAGGAGCTAGGAAGACAAAACATAATTGCAGGCACTACAGCCCATGGGGCTACAATGTTAGGCCCCGGTAAAATGCGCCATGCAGGGGTGGGGAAAACTATAATAGGGGAACTTACGGGCGAAAAGACCCAAAGGTTAAATGAATTGGCTAAGCTCTTTGATCAAGCCGGCTTAGAGGGTGAGATTTCCGATAATGTTATGGGACTGTTATGGGACAAATTGCTGGTAAACGTGGGGATAAATTCTTTGACTGCTTTGGCAGAAATCCACAATGGAGAAATATTAGATTATCCGGAGTTGGAAAGGATATTAGAATCCTCTGTGGGGGAGGCCCACTCCATTGCTTTAGCGAAAGGTATCAAGCTCCAGCATGAAGACCCTATCGGCCACACCAAGGCCGTGTGCAAGGCAACAGCAACAAATAAGTCTTCGATGTTCCAGGATATTATAAAGGGAAAAATAACAGAGATAGCCATGATAAACGGTGCTGTTTGCAGGGAAGGAGAAAGCATAGGAATAGCGACGCCGGTTAATTCTTTGCTGACAAACCTGATCCTGTTTAAACAAAGATATTTATAAATAGTTAAAGGAGGTATTTATATGTCGCAAGATAATAAAACAATTAACTATGCCAAATCTTTTAAAGAACAGTTTACTGTAAGGGGTATGGTAATTGGGGCTATTGGAGCTACAATCTTGACAATGAGCTCCATGTTTGTAGCCTTGAAGCTGGGTGCCTTGCCTTGGCCCATTATGTTTGTAGCCTTGGTATCAATGTTTGCCCTTAAGGCTATGGGCAACACAAATATCAATGAAATCAATGTTACACACACTGCCATGTCAGCGGGTGCTATGGTGGCAGGAGGTCTTGCATTCACCCTTCCGGGAATATGGATGTTAAATCCTGATGCGGAGGTAAGCTCAATAGCATTAGTTGTAATTACTTTAGGTGGAGTTATTTTAGGATTAATTTTTACCGCGCTAGTTCGCTCTTACTTTATAGAAATAAAAGAACTCCCCTTTGCTATGGGCCAGGCTGCTGCAGATACTCTCGTTGTAGGTGATGAGGGTGGGAAAAAGGCTGGAACCTTGTTCGCTTCCCTAGGTATAGCTGCTGTTTTTACATTTTTAAGAGATTGGTTTGGCAAGATACCGGCAGTGATCTGGTCAAACAAAATGATGGGCTATGGATCCTATGGCGGGGCGTGGCTGTCTATGATGTTAGTAGCCGTTGGATACATAATAGGACCAGTTTTTATCGGCGTATGGTTCTTAGGTGCTCTTGTAGGCGATTTTGGAATCCTGATAGGCGGTCAGGTTTCAGGTTTGTGGGATCCTGCTACAGCGGCAGACATTAAGGCTTCACTCGGTATAGGTTTGATGGTTGGAACAGGCATTGGCATTATCGTAAAAGGTATTTTACCCAAGGCCAAAGAAATTTTCGGCCCTATGTTCAGCAAGGCCGGCGTAAGCCGAGGTGTTATACCCTTAAGATGGGCGCCTATTGTGATGGTAGTGCTAGCATTTGTCTTTACATTCCTTGCAGATATGGGAATAGTAGCATCTATCTGCACTATAATTGGCGTTTGGCTGGCCACAGCTATGTCAGCACAGTGCGTAGGGCAATCAGGTATCAATCCCATGGAGATATTTGGAATCATAGTTCTTATAGCTACTAAGGCTGTATCCAGCATCGGCCAGACGGAGGCTTTCTTTGTAGCCGCTGTGGTAGCCGTTGCTTGTGGTCTAGTAGGTGATGTCATGAATGACTTCAAGGCTGGTCATATATTGAAGTCCGACCCCAGGGCCCAATGGATAGGCGAGGTAATAGGCGGAATTATCGGTGCTTTTGTCTCCGTAATTGTACTTCTGGTAATACTTAAGGCGTATGGTCCTTCTGCCTTTGGAAATCCAGACATGTTTCCGGCACCTCAGGCAGGTGCAGTTGCGGCAATGGTTGGTGGCATTGCCCACATGCCAGCGTTTTTGATCGGTTTAATAGCTGCCATAATACTGTACATCGTAAACTTCCCGGTGATGACCTTAGGACTGGGTGTATACCTGCCTTTCTATCTTTCCATGACAGCTTTCGTGGGTGGTGCCCTCCGTTTTGTCACAATGAAGGTAACACCAAAGTTTGAGGAAGGTG
>CAZMMB010000202.1:0-3383 GCA_964567325.1 uncultured Oscillospiraceae bacterium | reverse complement strand
ATGGATAAGATTCAAAAAAATATAGGAGGCGAAATTAAGGAATCTAGGCAGGAGACCCATAGGTATATGTCAGAAAATTTTAGGAGCTTTGCAGATATCTTTTCAGGGTCCCAGAAGCAGGTAGGAGAGATTCAGGATAAGCGTTTGTCGGATATGAACAAGCAATTGAATGAAAAGAATGAAACCTTGCAGAAAACGGTAAATGATATGTTGAGGCATATTAACGACACGATGGAAAAACGCTTAATCGCTATGCAGGTGGATAATGAGAAAAAGTTGGAGCAGATGAGGGAGACTGTGGATGAAAAACTGCAAAAGACATTGGAAGATAGAATTAGCCAATCCTTTAAATTGGTCAGCGAAAGGCTGGAGCAGGTTTACAAGGGACTTGGGGAAATGCAAAACCTGGCATCAGGCGTTGGGGATTTAAAAAAGGTTCTTTCAAATGTTAAAACCAGGGGTATTCTGGGTGAGATACAGCTGGGGGCCATATTAGAACAAATTTTGGCACCTGAACAGTACGAAGAAAATGTATGCGTAAAGAAGGGTAGTTCAGGACGAGTGGAATACGCTATTAAGTTACCTGGCGATGGGGATGGTTTTGTGTATTTACCAATAGATGCCAAATTTCCCGCAGATGCTTACAGCAAGTTAGTAGATGCTTATGAGGGAGGGGATGTAGCGGAAATTGAAGGGGCTGCAAATCATCTCGAAAGGATGATAAAAAAATCCGCTAAGGATATTAAAGATAAATACATAAGCCCGCCATCTACTACTGATTTCGGCATATTGTTCCTGCCCTTTGAAGGCCTATATGCAGAGGTAGTAAGGCGGGGAATGGTGGAGTCTCTACAGAAAGACTACAAGATTAACATAGCAGGTCCTAGCACCATGGCAGCAATGCTCAACAGTTTGCAGATGGGTTTCCGAACATTAGCTATTCAAAAGCATTCAAGCCATGTTTGGGATATTTTAGGGGCCGTGAAGACAGAGTTTGTCAAATTTGGAGATGTGCTTGATGCCACCCAGAAGCGGATAAATCAAGCAAATGCAGAGCTAGATAAGCTTGTAGGGGCTAGGACTAGAAAGATACAAAGTAAATTGAGGAATGTAACCGCACTTCCTGAGGAGAGCAGCCAGAACCTGCTTGGCTATCAGGATGATGATTTTGCCGATACAGATGAAGAGGAAGCAAGATGATGATATACGCTATCGGGGACTTACACTTGTCCACAGATGGATTAAAACCCATGGATATTTATGGGGGACAGTGGATAAGGCATGTGGAAAGATTAAGGGAAAAATGGATCTCTTTAGTGGGGGTTGATGACCTGGTTATAATTCCAGGTGACATATCCTGGGCCCTTAAGCGTAAGGATGCAGAGGGGGACCTTAATTGGATAGCAGGATTGCCTGGAAAAAAAGTATTAATTAGAGGTAATCACGATCTTTGGTGGACTTCGATAACCAAGTTGAATGAATTTCACCCCAGCATGTTTTTTTTGCAGAACAACTCCTATATTTTAGGTGAAACAGCTATCTGTGGAAGCCGTGGCTGGATTTGCCCCGGGGATACGGATTTTACTGGCCATGACGAAAAGATATATAAAAGGGAGCTAGGAAGACTCAGGCTTTCACTTGAGTCGGCGAAAGGCCAGGGGGCCTCCGAAATTATAGGGGCTATGCATTATCCTCCAGCAAACGATAGGGATGAAGGTTCGGGTTTTATGGACTTATTTGAGGAATATGGGGTTAGGCAGGTAGTTTATGGTCATCTTCACGGTGAGGATGCCCACCTGCGTGGTGTACATGGAAGCAAAAACGGTGTAAGCTATAAATTGGTCTCATGCGATTATTTAAAATGTTGTCCCTTGTTAATAAGTCGATAGATGTAAGGAGCGGAACATGAAAAGGGTAATCATTATAGTTTTGGATAGCTTAGGAATTGGGGCCCTGCCAGATGCCGGAAAGTATGGGGATGAAGGTTCAAATACCCTCCAGGGAATAATAAAAGCAAAGGCAGATTTAAAAATACCCAATCTTGTGAAGATGGGTTTTGGTTTAATTGATGGGGTGAATGTACTAGAAAAAACTATGGAAGCCAGTGGATCCTATGGCAGGCTAGGGGAAATGTCAGTGGGGAAGGATACAATAACAGGCCATTGGGAAATAGCCGGACTTTTTACACCCAAGCCTTTCAAGACATTTTCGAAATTTCCCGACCATTTTATAAAATCCTACGAAAAAGCTATTGGGCTAGCTACTTTGGGCAATTATGCCGCCTCTGGGACGGAAATAATAAAAGAGCTGGGTCCCCTCCATAAGACCAGTGGCAAACCTATAGTATATACATCTGCAGACAGCGTTTTTCAAATTGCAGCTAATACGGCGGTAATACCCTTGGAAGACCTATACAGATATTGTCAAATAGCTAGGGAAATGCTTGTAGGTGACTTGCAGGTGGGGAGGGTAATAGCTAGACCTTTCATCGAATCCAATGGGAAATATATAAGGACTTCAGACAGGAAGGATTATGCAATTTCCCCCAGCGGGAAAACCCTGCTTGATATGGTCAAGGGGGCGGGGAAAACCGTATATGCCATAGGGAAAATCAATGATATTTTCAATGGCTGTGGTGTTAGTATTTCGGTTCATACCAGTAGCAATATGGACGGTGTTGATAAAACCCTTCAGGCTTTGTATGCAGATTTTGAAGGATTAGTTTTTACAAACCTAGTTGAATTTGATTCCCTGTATGGACATAGGAGGGATGGTTTTGGATATGGTGTGGCCTTGGAAGAGTTCGACAGAAGGCTTCCTGAAATAGTGGGGGCAATGAAAAAGAATGATCTTATGATGATTTGTGCTGACCATGGGAATGACCCCTCTTTCAAAGGTTGGGATCATACAAGAGAATATGTACCAGCCTTAATATTTGGTGAAAATATAAAAGAGGGAGTGAATCTGGGAACTAGATCAACTTTTGGAGATTTGGCGGCAAGTGCGGCTGAATATCTCCAGGTTGAGGATGTTGAGATAGGAACAAGCTTCTTAGGTGATTTGAGGAAATAGGAGGTTTCTTATGAACATGTATGACATTATCTACAAAAAAAGAGAGGGCATGGCTCTTAATGATAGTGAAATAGATTATTTCGTAAAAGGATATACCCAAGGAAAAATTCCCGATTATCAGCTAGCAGCCTTGCTCATGGCTATTTACTTCAAAAAGATGAACCAAGAAGAGACTTATCTACTTACCGACTCTATGCGTCATTCAGGTGATATTATCGACCTTTCCCCTATCGCTGGAATTAAAGTTGACAAACATAGCACCGGTGGCGTGGGAGATAAGACCACTTTGATAGTGGGTCCCCTTGCAGCGG
>CAZMMB010000201.1:0-3402 GCA_964567325.1 uncultured Oscillospiraceae bacterium | reverse complement strand
GTGCAAAAACAAGGATATGCCAGCCCCTTTTCAATCAGATGCTTAGCAAAACACTGGTAAATCGGCACCCGTTTACTTTGCTGATAGGGTCCATAATCGCCCAGATCTCCATCTAGACTGGCACCTTCATCGAAGCTTATACCGAAATAGCTTAAAGATGATATTAAAGTTTCCACCGCACCGGGGACTTCCCTCTTTTCATCAGTATCCTCAATGCGCAGATAAAACACACCACCGCTTTGCCTGGCCAGCAGTTGGTCTACGAAGGCACCGTATAAGTTGCCCAGGTGAATGAAGCCTGTCGGGCTAGGGCCCAAACGCGTAACCATTGCCCCCTGGGGCAGATTTCTTTTAGGATATAGATTATAATAATGTTGAGGCTCCTTATCAATATGGGGAAGCAGCAACTGGGCTAATTTTTTGTAGGTCATTGTAATGCTCCTTGTAACTATTATTTTTTTTATCATACAATTATATACACTTGTGCCCTAATAAATCAACTATTATGGTACAATACCCTTATGGTTGAGATAGTTGAAGATAAAGTAAAAAAGACAATTGTTGAAAAAGGCCTTTTAGAAAAAGGAGACCACATAGTGGTTGGGATTTCTGGTGGTCCTGATTCAGTATGCCTTCTTTCTGTTTTAAATAATCTTGCCCACCAGTGGCAGCTAACCCTATATGGGGTTCACGTGAACCATAATCTAAGGGGTGATGATGCCTACCAAGATCAAATATACACAAAAGATTTTTGCAAGAAACTGGGCATCCCATGCCAGGTATTCAGCCACGATGTAAACAGGCTGAGTTTAGACTGGAAAATCACTACTGAAGAAGCGGGTCGCAGGGTAAGATATGAAGCTTTTGAGACAATTAAAAAGGAGATAAGGGAAGATTGGGGCATAAAAGAAAATGTAAAAATTGCCCTGGCCCACAATGCCAACGACCAGGCGGAAACCCTGGTCATGAGGATAATCAGGGGGACGGGTACAGAGGGTCTGGCAGGTATGGAATACTTGCGTGCCGGGGGTATAATTCGCCCCTTGCTGGATGTAAGCCGGGAAGAAATTGAAGGCTATTGCCATGAAATGCAATTGAATCCGAGAATTGATTTGACAAATCTTGAGCCCTTATATACCAGGAATCGAATTAGGCTGGAATTACTGCCCTTGCTCCAATCCAATTATAATCAAAATATTATTTCCACCCTAAATCGCTTGGCCCTAATAGCCCAGGAAGATAGGGAATATTTTTCTAGCCAAGTTCAAAGGCTAAGGGGTATGGTTAGCTTGGATGCCGGGATAAGGGAATTTCTTATAAATTTAAAGGAATATAGAAAACTTCATCCCGCCTTGGCAAAAAGGTTAATCCTTGCCTCCTTGAAAGAAATTGGGCTAGACCAGGACATGACGGCTACCCATTTAGATGGGGCAGACCAGCTTATGAGAACTGGCAAAACAGGAGATAGAATGGATTTGCCCTGGAACTACAGTTTGAGAATTAGCTATGAAGCAGGTGTTTTTTACAGGAAGGGAGACGAGAAAGATACACAAGTTTTGGATTCGACTGATTTTTCATATCCCTTAGGAACAGACGAGACTATCCACATAGCAGAGGTCAATGGCCTGCTAAAAACAAGTATCTTCAAGGTGGACAGTAATAAAGCTTCCTATATTAAAAATGGTTTCACGGCACATTTAGATTTGCCTCGCCTTGGGGATATTGATGAAATCGTAGTTCGAAATCGGAGGCCAGGAGACTATATTCAACCCCTAGGCATGAGGGGAAGGAAAAAGCTACAGGATTTTTTCGTTGATAATAAAATTCCCCGGGAAAAAAGAAACGAGGTTCCCTTGCTTTGTTGTGGTAATGAAGTCATATGGATAGTGGGACATAGGATAAATGAAAATTTCAAGGTCACTGATTCAACAGTAAAAATACTTTGTCTTGAATATGTAGGCCTAACGTGATAAAATATTTCAGATATTTAGAAGACAGAGAATAAAGGAGGAAACTTATAGTTGAATAGAATCGCCAAAAATATCGGTGTTTATATAATCATCCTTGGACTAGTGATGGGAATAACTTGGGTTTATCAAGGAAGCCAGGGGAATCAGGCAAAAGAGGTTCAGTTTTCTGAATTTGTTACTTTTGTACAGAAGAATGAAGTTAAACAACTGACAATAATTGAATCTAGACTTACAGGTACCTTGAGGTCAGGAGAGAAAATTAGCGCCTATGCTCCCACTGCTGTGGAGCTCATGTTGTTGAGTGAAAAATATATTTTCCCCCAAATGGAGGCTGGAACTTTAGTTTTAACCAGTGAGAAGCCATCTAGCAGCTCCTGGATAATTTCATTGTTGCCTACAGTTGTAATGGTGATGATATTTATTGTTTTCTTCTTTGTCTTTATGCAACAAGGCCAGGGGGGAGGCAAAGGTGTAATGGCTTTTGGGAAAAGTAGGGCCAAGCTCCATAAAGAAGATGAACAGAAGCAGGTTACCTTCAAAGAAGTAGCAGGATTGGACGAGGAGAAGGAAGAATTAGCCGAGGTGGTTGACTTCCTGAAATTTCCCAAAAAATATAGGACTTTAGGGGCTAGAATTCCTAAGGGTATATTGCTGGTTGGTCCTCCGGGAACGGGTAAAACATATATTTCAAAGGCAACGGCCGGTGAGGCTGGGGTCCCTTTTTTCACCATAAGCGGTTCCGATTTTGTGGAAATGTTCGTTGGTGTGGGAGCTGCCCGGGTGCGAGACCTTTTTGAACAGGCCAAAAAGAATGCCCCCTGTATCATCTTTGTCGATGAGATCGATGCTGTCGGCAGGCACCGTGGAGCTGGCCTGGGGGGTGGGCATGACGAGCGTGAGCAGACCCTGAACCAGCTGCTGGTAGAGATGGACGGATTTGCTGCCAATGAAGGGATTATTATCCTGGCTGCTACTAACCGCCCGGATATCCTTGACCCAGCACTCCTCAGACCGGGGCGCTTTGACCGCCAGATTGTTGTCGACAGCCCTGACCTAGATGGGAGGCGGGAGATTCTCAAGGTGCACTGTCGTGGGAAGAAGCTCGCAGATGATGTGGATATCGATGTGCTGGCACGGCGTACCCCTGGATTTACGGGGGCGGATCTGTCCAACCTGGTCAATGAGGGAGCTTTGCTCGCTGCCAGGCGGAGACAGAATATTATTACGATGAAGGACCTGGAAGATGCTGTGGAGCGGGTGATCGCTGGCCCTGAGAAGAAGTCTCGGGTGATGAGTGATGCTGAAAGAAAACTGGTATCCTACCACGAAGCAGGGCACGCTGTGGTTGGGAGTTTACTTCCTACTACAGACCCGGTACACAAGATCTCGATTATACCCCGTGGGCGAGCTGGTGGATACACCCTGATGCTGC
>CAZMMB010000200.1:1530-3402 GCA_964567325.1 uncultured Oscillospiraceae bacterium | reverse complement strand
TGTATGATGCAGCAGCAGCACATAATTGATACATTGAAATCAAAATATCCATGGGTTGATTTGATATTTGGAACCCATAACATACATGAATTTCCCAGGCTACTTGATAATGTAATAGGGGAGCAAGAAAAAATTGTAGATGTTTGGGAAGAGGCAAATGAGATAGTTGAAAACCTACCCTCGAGAAGAAAACATCCCTATAAGGCTTATGTCAATATCATGTATGGTTGTGATAATTTCTGCACATATTGCATTGTCCCTTATACCAGGGGGAGGGAGAGGAGCAGGTCACCAGAGGCAGTGTTGAAGGAAGTAGAGGCTTTGGCAGAAGATGGGGTAGTAGAAATTACTTTGTTGGGTCAAAATGTAAATTCCTATAAAGGATTGCTTTGGCAGGGTGATGGCGATAAAACCCAAGCAATGGATTTTGCAGAACTTATAAGGACCCTAGACTTCGTCAAAGGAATTGAAAGAATCCGCTTTATGACTTCGCATCCTAAGGATATTTCCCCAGGACTCGTAAGGGCTTTTAGCAGCTGTAAATCCTTGTGCCCTCATATTCACCTTCCTGTTCAGTCGGGGAGTACAAGAATCTTGGAGAAAATGAACAGGGGCTATACAAAGGAAAGTTACCTAGCTATAGTGGAAAGATTGCGGGAAGAAATACCCGACATCGCTATTACTACGGACATAATAGTGGGATTTCCCGGTGAAACAGACGAGGATTTTGAAGAGACCCTGGACCTTGTGAGCAAGGTCAGGTTTGATTCAGCCTTCACATTTTTATATTCCATTAGAAAAGGAACCCCGGCGGAAAAATATCTTGATCAAATTCCTGAGGATGTAAAGCACGAAAGATTTAACAGGCTAGTGGACAGGGTTAACCTTATTTCTGCTGAAAAAAATGTAACCTTTGTAGGCAAGACAGTTAAAGTATTAGCAGAGGGGAGGAGTAAAACGAATTCAAGCCTTTTCTCTGGCAGGACGGAAGGTAATAAACTAATAAACTTTGAATCCAGTGAGGATATAAGTGGACGAATTGTTGATGTTTTAGTAACGAATAGCACTACCTTCAGCCTTAAAGGAATAATGTCCTATGAAGGCTGACACATTTTGTGCATAATGAGGAAAGCTCCCTAATATATTGTACAGACATAGTGGAATATAAAGGAGGGGCGTAATTTGGATAACCTAGATATATATGAAAGCATGGCTCAAAGGACGGATGGGGATATCTATATCGGAGTTGTTGGGCCGGTGCGAACGGGGAAGTCTACATTCATCAAAAGATTTATGGAATTAATGGTCTTGCCGGGCATTGAGGAAGGACACCTGAGAACTCAAATAATTGATGAGTTGCCTCAAAGTGGCACTGGTAAAACTATTACCACCACGGAACCTAAGTTCATACCGGCCTCAGCTGTAGAGCTTTTCTTGGCTGATAGTTCACATTTTAAGGTTAGGATGGTTGATTGTGTAGGCTATATGGTAGCAAATGCATTAGGACATATGGAAGGTGATATGCCACGCATGCTAAATACCCCTTGGTCTGAGGAAAAAATACCTTTTACAGAGGCAGCCGAAATAGGCACGAGGAAAGTTATAACCGACCATTCCACCATAGGTGTATTGGTAACAACCGATGGCAGCATAGGGGAAATTCCGCGGGAGGATTTTATTCCTGCCGAAGAAAGAGTAGTTAAAGAGCTTAAGGAATTAAATAAACCTTTTATACTGGTGCTAAATACAACCGCTCCTAAGGGCGAAATAGCCAAGGACCTGAAAAGGGAGCTAGAAGATAAATATCATGTTTCAGTAGTATTGGCTGATTGCGCAAAAATGGGTGAAGATGAAATACAAAATATATTAAGG
>CAZMMB010000200.1:255-1520 GCA_964567325.1 uncultured Oscillospiraceae bacterium | reverse complement strand
ATATCAGTTCCCCGTTACCGAAGTAGGCTTTATAATGCCTGGATTCATGAAAGGTCTAGGGGAGGACCATAGGATTAAATCTGCAGTAATTTCCGGAATAAAAGAATGGTGTAAGAGGCTGAATACGGTTAAGGATATCAGGGATGCTCTGGGTGAACTGGTAGATGGCGAAATAGTTAGTGACATAATAGTCAAGGATATGGATTTAGGAAGTGGTCGGATACTTGCGGATATACAGCCGGTAGAAGGCTTATTTTATCAGTTAATCAGTGAAATCACGGGACATAGCGTTAAGGACGATAGCCAATTCTTCCCCTTAATCAAAGAGCTGGCTACAGCTAAGCAGGCCTACGACAAGTTGGCAACGGCTATGGTGCAGGTAGAGGAAAGCGGTTATGGAATTGTTCAGCCGGATTTAGGGGAAATCAATTTGGAGGAGCCGGAAATATTTAGGCAGGGTAATAATTTTGGTGTGCGCTTGATGGCCCGGGCCCCTAGCTTGCATATTATAAAAACGGATATTACAACCGAGGTAGCGCCAGTGGTTGGCAGCCTAAGGCAAAGTGAGGATTTAATACAATACCTCTTAGATGAGTTTGAAGAAGATCCATCTAAGATATGGGGTACAAATATCTTTGGCAAATCCCTTCATGATATGGTCAGGGAACAGATGGAATCTAAACTGACAAATGTGCCTGACAACATAAGGGTTAAGGTGCAAAAGTCCCTACAGAAAGTATCCGATGAAGGTAAGGAACATATGCTTTGCCTGGTTCTATAAGGAAGATATAATTATATCTTGCCGGGCAACCGCCATTTAAAGGCTATTACCCCAATAATCATAAAGGCTAGCCCCACCCATTTGTTCCAGGTGAAGGCAACCTTTTCAGTGCCCAACCAACCAAAGGCATCTATGATGGCAGCAACTAGTAGCTGTGCAATCAAGATTACGGCAATGGCTCGGGTAGGGCTTAGGTTTCCAATTGCCTGCATGACGGTCACTAAGATGATTGTACCTAGCAGGCCTCCGGTCAAATATATTTTATTTGTACCGGCTATTTCCATTATGCTTCCTTTACCAAATATCCACATTAAAATAAGACCCAATATCAGGGCTGTCGCTTGGGCAAAAACATTGGACTCATAAATGCCTATTTTTTCACCTAGCCTGGTATTGATAACCCCTTGAAAGCTCATAGCAGATCCCGCTATGACGCTCATAATATAACCCAGCATACGGCCACCTCCACAAATAAGATGTCCAA
>CAZMMB010000200.1:0-245 GCA_964567325.1 uncultured Oscillospiraceae bacterium | reverse complement strand
AGATAAATATTATAGAAGGTCGCTTAATAAGCGGGAAATAGACTCTTTGAACTTAATTATCAATGAGCGGTTACAGTATTTTTCCCATGTAAGCTCTTCAGAGTGGTCCATGTCTTTTTCAAAGATGTCTTCAAGTTTACACACTTCACATTCATCATATATAAAGGCATTGACTTCGAAGTTTAAATAGAAACTACGCATGTCGAAATTAGCGGAGCCTACGGAGGCCACCTCGCCGTCGACGC
>CAZMMB010000199.1:1155-3403 GCA_964567325.1 uncultured Oscillospiraceae bacterium | reverse complement strand
TTACTTTATCATACCAGGATATTTATTTGCTTTGATATTGACCATATTCGTCCCTCGTCTTTTTGTTTCTATAGCTTTTGATTCGGGGGCGGTCGCTTCCGGACCCTTGGCAGCTACATTTCTATTGCCTTTTGCAATTGGGGCAAGCGACACATTCGGGGGAAACATATTTGTAGATGCCTTTGGCATTGTTGCATTAATTGCTATGACCCCGGTAATTACCCTTCAGTTGTTTGGTCTTGTTTATGCAATAAAATCAAAAATTGCTGCATCTAAGGTTATACCCCCAACCGAGGAGGACACCATCGTTGAGTTTGACCTAGACGAAAACATGGATGATAGCAAAGGAGAGGAGGGTTATTGATGACAGATAACACAGAGTTTAAATTGGAGGCCATGATAACTATATTAGATGCTGAATTAGAGAACACATTTTTAGACATATGTGGGGATACGGACGTCCCTGTTGCTTTCCTGACCTATGGGCAGGGGTCGGTGAAATCTAAGATATATGAAATGCTGGGATATGGGGGGCCTAAAAAAATGCTAGCCATCAGCATTAGTACCAAGGAGATTTCACGGGTAATTATGGGAAGAATCCATCAAGAGATAGATCTAAGCAGGCCTGGAACAGGTATAGCTTTTACGGCTAGGCTAAGCAGTATAAGCAAGATGCTTTCGAAAGTATGTTTGGGAGTCGATAGGGATAATAGGATAGGAAGTGAAGATATGATAACAGCGTCGAAGGAGCCTTACCATTTAATCATTGCCATAGTAAACAGTGGACATTTTGACCAGGTCATGGATGCAGCCAAAGCAGCAGGGGCCGGGGGCGGAACATTGATTCACGCTCGGAGTATTGGGTCCAGGGAGGCAATAAAGTATTTAGGCATCACAGTACAACCAGAAAAAGACCTGGTATTAATTCTGACTAAGCATGAGAAAAAATTAGCTATTATGAAAAACATCATAGAGAGGGCAGGATTAAGAACTGATGCTGCAGGCTCTTGTTTCTCATTGCCGGTTAGCGAGGTTGTGGGTATCGATGCAGGGCTGGAGAATTTTAATGAATTATGATGATGGCGTTTTATAGGCATTTATCCCCAACAATTCGTCAACGGTAACGAAAGTATAGCCCTGGGGTTTCAAGCTATGAATTAATTCCTCTAATAGCTGTTTTGTTGCAGACCTTGGAAGGGTATCGTGCATGAGAATAATGGATCCATCCCTAATATTAGGGATGGTATTTATTAATAGCTGATCTAGGCTCATATCCCGCCAATCCTTGGTGTCAACAGACCACTTAATGATTTTGTAACCCAGACTTTTTATTTCTTCAATGGTTTCATCGTCTAAAAAGCCGTATGGGGGCCGCATTAGGGCCATCCGTAGACCTGTAATATCATAGACCTGATTTTCAAGGCCCGTAAGCTCATCTCTAAGCTCTTCCTTGGTCAGCGTGCGCAGGTCCACATGGTTTGAGCTGTGGTTGGCAACAGTGTTACCTTCTGCTACAATCCTTCTGACAACATCGCTATTTCCCGGCATACTTGTTCCCAAGAGAAAAAAGCTGGCAGGGACTTGATGTTCTTCTAATATATCCAGGACCTCATTTGTTCCGATTCGCCCGGGTCCGTCATCGAAGGTAAGGGCTATTCTTCTTTCTCCCGGTTGACCCCTAAAGAAAAAGGTGTCTGGGAAACGCCTTGCTATAGGTTCCAGCTCTCTTTCAATATTCAGCGACTCTTCCCGGGTAGATGACCTAAAGGGAATAATTAAGGGTTGCCCAGGGTAGAGCAGGTTTGTACCGGTTAAATTGTTTTCTATCTGCAAATCCCTTGTTAAAACCCCAAGTTTTTCGGAAATGCTGTGTAGGCTATCTCCTTGCTCCACAGTATATATCATAGGGATGAGAATGGCCTGACCGACCTTAATAGAATTAACATCGGATATGCCGTTGATATTGGCAATCATTGAAATTGGAACATTGAAGCTGTTGGAAATTGAGGCCAGGGTGTCTCCCGGTTTGACTATATGATATCTTCTATATTTGTTTGGGATGATCAGCACCTGACCTGGAAAGATCAAATCAGGGTTAGTAATATATTGATTATAGCCCAGAAGGGAATCCGTGCTAATACCATATTGCCTGGCAATACTAGTCAGTGTTTCACCGGGGGAGACGCGGTGGACCTGGTCTTCAAGCATAATAAAACCTCCACAACCGTAAAGGGTAATCATCTAAGTA
>CAZMMB010000199.1:0-1145 GCA_964567325.1 uncultured Oscillospiraceae bacterium | reverse complement strand
CCCTGTGATAAGTAAGCCGGGATTGGCTTGATTTGTTTAAAATGAATAGGGTATAGTAGTATAAAATGTTAAACATTAGATTAGAAAGGCAGGTTTTATAAATGACTAAGGACTTATATTCTGCTATTGCAGAAAGACGGAGTCACTATGCTATCGGTGGCCAAGCCCTGACATCAGATGAAAAAATTATCAAAGTGTTGGAACAGGCATCGCTTCACTCCCCCTCAGCATATAATTCCCAATCTTCAAGGGTGGTCTTACTGTTAGGTGAACATCACAAGAAAGTATGGAAGATATTGATGGATGTAATGCGAGAAAGGTTATCGGCGGAAAGATTCCCCCGGACGGAGAAAAAGATTAACAGTTTTATGGCGGCTTATGGGACTGTTCTCTTCTTTGAGGATTTAGATGTTGTGGAAAAGCTAGTAAAAAAATTTCCTACTTATGGGGAGAATTTTAAAGAATGGTCTTTGCAAGGGGTAGGTATACTGGAGTATATAGTGTGGATGACCTTAGAGGCCGAGGGCTATGGGGCATCCCTTCAACACTACAATGAATTGATAAATGATTTAGTGATAGAAGAGTGGGATTTGCCTGCCTCCTGGAAACTTAATGCCCAGATGCCCTTTGGCAATATATTAGAGGCCCCTCCAGAGAAGACCTTTCTACCCTTGGATGCCCGACTGAAAATTTTCGGCCAGATTGATAAAACAGGGGAGGGGGAGGTTTAGTATGGATACTAGGGTCGCATTGATAGGTATAGTTGTAGAAAGTAATGAATCTATTGATACATTAAACGCCCTGCTTCATGATTATGGCGAATATATTATAGGTCGAATGGGGGTCCCTTACGCCAAGCGGAATATATCTATAATTAGTATCGCCATAGATGCCCCGCAAGACATCGTTAGCGCCTTGTCCGGTAAGCTGGGCATGCTGTCTGGCATCAGCACCAAGACAATATATTCAAAGCTATAGATTTACAAGAAAAAACGCATATTATGAGCAAAATTTACGCTTGTGTGTGGAAAAAAGCCAGGAAATCCACACACAACCGTAAATTCTGTACATATAGGGGCTTTTTTTACCTGAAATCCACACATAAGCGAGATCACTGAAAAAGTCCGCACACATAACATTTAATT
>CAZMMB010000198.1:0-3414 GCA_964567325.1 uncultured Oscillospiraceae bacterium | reverse complement strand
ATTATTGCAGTGCTGTCGGCAGGCGTTCTTTGATGATATTAGAATGAGGTTAGATAATCTTTCAGACACCCCTGTGTTAATTGCATTGTACACCTGGCTATATGTGATACAAGTTAGAATTCCTGATAAAAAATACTGAACCGGAAGGCTTTAAATACAGTATATATGCAGAAGATGACAAGAGAATAGAAATCAAATAAGGCTGAAATAATAAATGAACAAGAAGAGAATTCTTGGATTAAGATTGATTCATCGGCAGAAAGTTATACCGATTTTTCTTTTGGGACTGGTAAAAAAATAGGGTTTTGCAAAACCAGTGTTGGCCCATTCGAAGTTGCAAAATCAAACGTTTCGCACCTTGATAAAATTTATTCGAGACCCTCTGATGTACAGGAATAATGAAAAAACCAAAAAATAATAAAGTCTGTAACCATTGCAATTACAGACTTTACTTTTGGTACTCCGTCCGGGGATCGAACCCGGGACACCCTGATTAAGAGTCAGGTGCTCTACCTACTGAGCTAACGAAGCATGTTGCCATGACAAATGCTATTATAACCAAATGGCGTTGATATGGCAACATATTTTTAATTAAATTTTGATTTTAATTAGATGGCCACTGTCCAGACTAAAGTGTTTACCTTTGTTTAATGAGACCTACGGTAATTAACAATTCATATTTTCTAATGCTTTTGCGAGGTTTGTCATGGCTTTTTTGAGCATGGCCCTTGGGCAGGCTAAGTTTAGTCTTACAAAGCCGCTACTTTCAATACCAAATTCTGTACCACAGCTTACAGCTAGGCCTGCACTATGTATAAAAAATTTTAAGAGTTTTGCAGGCTCCATATTCAATTCCCGACAATCAAGCCATAGTAAAAATGTCCCCTCCGGAATAACTGGCCTAATCATGCTGATATTGTTCTTTAGATAATCTGATACAAAAGCTGCATTATCATACACATAATCAATTACCTGGTCCAACCATTCACCGCCTTTGCTATATGCGGCCTCCATTGCAACAGCTCCGAATACATTGTCTAATCTGGTTTGAGATATTTCCATTTCACGATTATAGCGATTACGTAGATCTGCGTTAGGAATTACTATTGTAGCCATCTGTAACCCCCCTAAGTTGAATGTTTTACTGGTTGAAAAGCATGAAACACATATATTTTCAATCTCTTTACCCAATGTAACGACAGGTACATGGGTGGACCCATTGAAAATAAAATCCCCATAGATATCATCTGAAATAACCCACATATTATATTCATTGCAAACCTTACATAGGGTTAGTATTTCCTCCCTGGTATAAACCTTACCCGTTGGATTGTTTGGATTAGATAGAATCAGGGCCTTGGCACCTTGTTTAGCCAGTTTTTCAAAATGATCTAAATCTAAATGATATTTACCATTAGAAAATATCATTGGGTTTAACAGAAGCCTTCTCTTACTACCTGTGACCACATCAAACAGGGGGCCATAATTTGGGCTTTGAACAATTATTGAATCTCCGGGTTCAGACACTATATGAAGCAGCTTTTGTAGAGCGTAGATAACGCCTGGGGGTGAATAGGTCAACCAGGATTTCTGAAAGTTATGTTTGTACCGGGTGTTCATCCAGTTTAAAAAAGAATCTATAGCCGAATCCATTCTTACCGTATACCCATAAACGGGGTGGGATGCACGTTCTGCCAAAGCCTGAACAATTGGTTCCGCACATTGGAAGTCCATATCAGCAACCCACAGAGGGATAACATCCTCTTTTCCAAAATACTCCATGTTTTTATCCCATTTAAATGAACGGGTATTCTTTCGATCTAAATAAGTATCAAAATCATAATACATTTTTTTTATAAAGGCGCCGAATAATATTAGCGGCGCCTTACCATTCCTTTCCTAATATTAAGCTGCAACGGCTGCTGTAATTATCCAAAGAACAATGGAAATCGCAGCTACTAATAATGCATATGGAAGTTGTGTTCTTACATGGTCAATATGATCGCAGGCAGCACCGAGGGAAGACAATACTGTAGTATCCGACACAGGAGAACAATGATCTCCAAAAAGACCTCCGCTGACTACTGCACCCACTGCTGCGTATACTAATGTATTTAATTCATTACCGGTAAATGAATATGCCAATGGGACTGCAAGCGGGATAAGTATAGCATAGGTTCCCCATGATGTGCCCGTGAAAAAAGAAATAAAAGCACCTACTAAAAAAGTGATAGCAATAAAAAGCACTGGTGTCATCCAGTTTTCTGTTATAGAAAGAATAAAATCAGCTGCACCCATTGCTTGCGTAATTGTGTTAATGCAGTAGGCAAGGGCAAGGATGATTGTTGCTGCCATTACACTTTTAATTCCGCTGATTGCGGTATCAATAAGCTCCTTAACACTTGTGAATACCCTGCGGATTGAAAGTGCTATCCCAAGATAAAGCACAACAGTAATAAAGCTTTCAAGAATTTTTACGCCACCCATAATAAAATACGTGGCCACAGCTACACCAACAATAATCATGATAGGGATAATAAAATCAGTGAGGATATTTGGTTTTACCCGTAATTCATTACCGGCTGACAATTCTTCGAGTTCTGTCCCTACCAAGGGAACAGCACCGTCTCTAAGGACCTTGCCTGTTTCGCGGGCTCTTTGTTCGGCTTTCTTCATAGGACCAAAATCTGGAATTATTTCGAGGGCATTGAGAAGAACAAAAATAACCATAATCAAAGCATAAAAATTGAAAGGAATGGCACTTATGTAAACGGATACCCCTTGATCAATGCTTGTTACCGGCCCCCCTTGATCTTTAATCAAACCGGCTACATAAGCCCCCCATGCCATAAAAGGAATAATTGTACATACAGTTGAACATGTTGAGTCTAGAATGAAAGCCAATTTCTCTCTGGGAATTTTATATTCATCAGTGATAGGCCTCATAATTACCCCGCGTAGCAAGGGGCTCATATAGTCATCGACTGTGACAAGGCCAATTAGCCAAGTAAATACCTTGACCCGCTTTGGTGTGGTCGCCCGTTTGGATATTGATTCTGCAAATGCATGGACTACACCTGCTTTCATAAAGAATGCAACCATAATTCCTATGAACACCTGAATAAGTAAAATCCATATAAAATCATCATTTCCAAGCGCCTCTTGCGCCAATTGGGAAAAACCATATGAAGGGTTCATTCCCAGTATCATAACCCCTATGATACAACCTGAAAAAAGTGCTATGATTGCATCCTTTTTCCAAAAGGCTATAATAAGCGTTACAGTTAATGGGATTAAAGAAACAATACCGTAGTTGACCGGATCTGGCATTTTACATACACCTACTTTCTTTAAAAATGATAAACTTAAACTTCGCACATCAATAATATCGATGCACCTTGAAAATTCAATATA
>CAZMMB010000197.1:0-3414 GCA_964567325.1 uncultured Oscillospiraceae bacterium | reverse complement strand
ATTTAAAGAAAGAAGATGCCTTTAAATATGTAGTCCAAAGGGCTGTCCATATGCAAAGAAGTGGCAGGAAAAATCCGGGGCTAATGTTTGCTGTGCTAGGTTTGGAAGGTAAGGAAGTAGAGAATATCTGCAGTCAAGTGGAGGGCAGGTACCCGGTGAATTTCAATACCATGACCCAGGTCTCTGTTGCCTGTACCGGCGAGTCTGCCGGTATTTTCCCAAAAGCTGTGGCAGCTGCGGGAGGAAGAGCAATAAAACTTCCGGTTAGCGGGGGCTTTCATTCACCCATGATGGGAAATGCTAGGGCCAGTATGGAAAAAGAGTTTAAGGAATTAGAATTTACCCTGGGGGAAATACTCGTCTATGCCAATGTCAGTGCCAAGCCTTATCAGGATAGGCAGGAAATGTTCAGTCAGATAAACTCCCCAGTCCTTTGGTATCAAACTATATTGAACATGGATTGTGAAGGGGTAGATACCTTTATTGAGTTAGGTCCGGGCAAGACCCTGACCAATATGATTGCGAAAATATTACCGAAAGCTACTGTCCTAAATGTAGAAGACAGTAGAAGTTTAGATCGCACTGTGGAGGTGGTGAGAAATGCTAAAGGGTAAAAATGCAGTTATAACAGGTGCTAGCCGGGGAATCGGTAGGGCAATTGCAATTGAGTTTGCAAAGCAGGGGGCATCAATTGCCATAATATACGGTGGAAACAAAGAGGCGGCTCAAGCAACTGCAGAAATTGCAAGGGACTACGGGGTGGATGCCAATATTTACCAATGTGATGTTAGTTCATTTTTACAAACAGAAAACACTGTTAAGAAAATTCTTAAAGATTTCGACCATGTGGACATATTAGTCAATAATGCCGGAATCACTAGGGATGGACTTCTCCTTACAATGGGCGAAAAAAGTATCGATTGCGTAATAGACACAAATTTAAAGGGAAGTATTTATATGATTCGCCATTTATATTCTTCCATGATGCGGAGGCGGCAAGGACGGATTATAAATATTTCTTCTGTTTCAGGGCTGATGGGAAATCCGGGCCAGGCTAACTACTCTAGCGCTAAGGCTGGAATTATCGGGCTTACGAAAACAGTGGCCAAGGAGCTAGCAGGGAGAAATATCACCTGCAATGCCATAGCACCAGGCTTTATAGAAACGGATATGACCCAGGGGCTAACGGACAAAGTCAAGGAAACCGCCTTAGCTTCAATACCCTTGAATAGGATGGGAAAGCCCCAAGAGGTTTCAAAGCTGGCTGTTTTTCTTGCATCGGAGGACAGCTCCTATATTACAGGGCAAGTAATAAAAATAGATGGAGGACTATATATTTGAAAAGAGTAGTAATTACTGGCATGGGAATTATATCTCCCATAGGCAATACAATTGCAACATATCAGGACAATCTTTTAAAGGGAGTCTGTGGGATAGATTACATTACGCGTTTTAACACAGATGAACACAAGGTGAAAATAGCTGCTGAAGTGAAAGGCTTTCAAATAACCGATTATATCGAAAGGACAGAGGCCAGGAGAATGGACCTCTTTACCCAGTATGCTATAGCTGCAACTATTGAAGCTGTCAATAGAAGCGGAATTGAAGGAAGTCTGGAAGCCGAGAGGCTGGGTGTGTATGTTGGGTCCGGCATAGGGGGTATGGATACTTTTGTATCATCCACGGAGAGGCTGCTTAGAGGTGGCCCCCGAAGGGTGTCTCCACTTTTCATACCCACAATGATATCAAATATCGCCGCAGGCAATATTGCAATTAGGTATAAGGCAATGGGCCCTTGCCTTCCAGTGGTAACTGCCTGCGCAACATCCTCCCACGCAATAGGTGAGGCCTTCCGGGCAATCCGCTTTGGTTATGCGGATGCAATAATAGCCGGGGGAACGGAGGCTGCAATAAATCCTTTGGCCCTAGCGGGTTTTACTAACAGCACTGCTCTTTCATTGAGAAACGATCCACAGGATAGCTCTATACCCTTCGATGCTAGGAGGGATGGCTTTGTCATGGGTGAGGGGGCTGGAATAATAATATTGGAGGAGTATGAGAGGGCCAAGATAAGGGGGGCAGAAATACTAGGGGAAATATGTGGCTATTCTAATAGCTGTGACGCCTATCACATTACCGCCCCCCATCCTGAAGGAGCAGGGGCAGCTAATGCAATTGACCAGGCCTTGAAAGAGGCGGGATATGAAGAGGGTATGAAACTTTATTACAATGCCCATGGTACATCCACCCCCTTAAATGACAAGGGTGAGACTGAGGCCTTAAAGAAGGTTTTTGGCTTAGAAAATGCGAGGAAGATTCATATAAGCAGCACTAAATCTATGACAGGTCATATGCTTGGAGCCGCAGGTGCTGTCGAGCTGATAGCCGGACTTATCGCTCTTAAGACAGGTTTTATACCTCCTACCATTGGTTACAAGGAGACTGACCCCGAATGCGACCTTAACTACACTCCAAATACTAAAGTAAAGGCAGAGGTTGACATGGTAGTTTCCGCATCCCTGGGTTTTGGAGGACATAACGCTGTAATTGTTATGAGGAGGGGACAATGAATAAGGAAGATTTGAAAAAAATACTCCCCCATAGGGAGCCCATGCTCCTATTGGATTGGGCTAAAACAGATGAAAATGGAAAAGCCTTGGGAAGTTATGAAATAAAAGGGGATGAGTTTTTCTTGAAGGGACATTTCCCGGGAAACCCTGTGGTGCCAGGAGTAATTTTATGCGAAATGATGGCCCAAACCTGCGGAATTCTTTTGGCCGGCGAAACGGAGAATAAACTACCCTATTATACTGGCATCGATAAGGTGAAATTCAAAGAGCCGGTAAGACCTGGAGACAAAGTTGAATTCACCTGTGAGATAATTAGAAGGAAGGGGCCCTTTGTGTTCGCCAAGGGCAGTGGCTATGTAGAAAAAAAGCTTTGCCTAAGGGGGGAATTTTCCTTCGCTTTAATTGCTTGAAGACAGTTCCCTTATCCTGAGGGTTAATGTCTTACACCGGCTTATGTCAAGCGCAAATAAAAATGGCACTCTAAAATGGAAAACATGAGTTTATGAAAACCTTAAAGAAATATCCATTTAAAAATGGATAAATCATACTTTATCTTAAAGCACGCATAGTATTTCATCTTGGTTATCTTTAAGGAAATAAAAGCAATATTAACATGAAATTAATTGCTGCATGGTCATTAAAAAGAACGCCTATGCAAAGAGGTGTAAAAGAATAAACCCGTAGTCTTGTAACCTGTCAAGAGTCACTAGGCTTCTGCTCTTGACAGTCTACACCTACCATGCACTGCATAAATTACCGAGGGGCAGAAGGGGAAAGTGATACAGCACTTCGTGGGTTTGCAAGAAGTATTGCAAATAATGAGCAAAATTTACTCTTGTGTGTG
>CAZMMB010000196.1:0-3427 GCA_964567325.1 uncultured Oscillospiraceae bacterium | reverse complement strand
CCGGTTGACAGATTCTGAGATTATGTATGTGGACCCACCTGTTAGCTTGCTAGCACCCTTGAAAGATAGAAAAACTTTCGAAAGGATTGGGGCATTTAGAAAGACTGGTGAAAAGGTCAGGGACAATATCACAGTGTTTGCACCACCCCCTGTACTACCTTTTTTTAACAAATATAGGTCAATAAATAGAATAAATCAGAAGATGCTTGCAAGATACATAAAAAAGCAGATTTACAAGCTAGCTTTTGACAAGCCCTACCTTTGGTGTTACTCACCGACATCTTGCGACTTAGTGAAAGAGATTCCTAACAGGGGTATAATTTACGATTGTGTTGACAGGCATTCCGCCTATAAAGGTATGATAGATCCCCAGATAGTTGACCGTATGGAAAGGGATTTGGCAATTTCGGCATCTCACATATTTTGTACAGCTAGGGGGCTTTACGATACCCTGAAAAAATATAACGAAAATGTTCATCTCATCCCAAATGGAGCAGACTATAAGCTGTTTTCACAAGCGATAAATTACAATAAAGCCAATCCAGATAAGGGGAAACCTGTCTTTGGCTTTATAGGTATGCTGCAGGAATGTATAGATTATGAATGGATGGTAGCTTTGGCAGAAGCCTTTCCCCAGGGGCAAGTGGTTCTCGTGGGGGGGACCATGCCTGGTGTCAACCTATCACCGCTCAAGAAGTATCCCAACATTAAATTCATGGGACTGGTGGACCAGAAAAAATTGCCAGAAATTATCGGCGGTTTTGATGTCTGCCTGAATTTATTCAGGGAAGGGAGGCTTTCGAAAGATGTTAGCCCCCTTAAGCTTTACGAATATCTGGCTACGGGAAAACCTGTAGTAAGCAGTCGAGAGCCCCTCCAGGTGTCGGACTATAAAGATGTGATATATATTGCTGAAAACAAGAGCGATTTTGTGGTAAAATGTAGGCAAGCTTTAATGGAGGACGATGACCAAAAGGTTAGAAGGCGCATGCAATATGGGAAGGAAACATCCTGGAGTGAAAGAGTTAGGCAGATGGAAGACATTTTAATTAATAGAGGGATATTTTAGCGGAGGTCATGATGAAAGTAATTAACGAAAAAGGTAAGCTCTTCGGTCTTATCAACCCAGTGGATTTATTGATATTAATTGCGATAATTGCTATCCTAGGTGCGATAGGGATGCAGCTTTTCGGCCAGAAAATAAATGATGCAGTGGCCCCTCAGGTGGAACTTACAGCGGAGGTAGTGATTGTAGGCACACCTCCAAGGCTGGTAGATGAAATAGTCAGACAGGACTTGGTTGGTGAAAGATTAGTTTCAGGAAATGAATATATGAATGGGGAAATTACAGACATTTGGCTGGAGGACTATGTTATGCAGGCTATAAGGAGTGACGGCGTTATAGTTGATTCAGTAGACCCAAGTAAAAAAGATGTTGTGGTCAAAATAAGGACCACCGTTCCCAAGGGGACCCCGAGCCCCAAACTGGGAAGCCAGGAACTTAGGGCCGGAAGGGCCTACATTGTCAAGACCCAGACTTTTGAGTGCAATGGAACAATTCGTTACGTTGAAATAGAAGATTAAAGGTTAGAAAATATGACAGCAATAATCACCAACAGTCGAATATACAAACTGATTCGCACTCTTTTAATTCTGTTTATAGATGCTTGGCCTAGGAGTATTTTAGGCCGCTGGAATGCTTTTTTAAAAAGGACTTATGAGGATTCCCTTTCGCGTAGACTTTGGATTGGTCTATGCTCTGCTGCAAACCCGGTACCTGCATCATTCTATGGAAGGATAATGGCAAAGGTTCGGGAGATCTTAGTGGGCTTGGGGCTTGTTATAAGGACAAGCCTTTGCTATCGCTTATTGATGAAATTAAAGGCCTATTATATTAATATTACAAGAGGCAGCTTGGTATTTTCTCAAATTAATAAATTAAAAGCCAGGCAGTGGTTGCTTTTAGCTTTCACCATCTATCTTCCCCTGGACTATGTCTTTCGGACCAAGGTGGCCTGGTCGATAGTGGCCTCCCTTTGGGAAGAGCTATTTATTATAATAGCCTTATTCGTGATAATTTGGCGCATTAGCTTAAAAGGTAACAAGGATATGGTTAGGGAAACACCATTAGACTCCTACATCCTGCTATTTATGGCAGTGGGACTTGTGTTAATGTCTATTGTTAATCCCCATCCCCATATTGCCCTGGCAGGCTATAGGGCTACAGTTGAATATATGATCTGGTTCTTCCTGATAGTTCGGCTCATAGAGGATGACAAGGATTTCAAACTGGTCTTTTATGGGATTGCTGCCCTAGGAATATTACTTGGCCTCCACGGTATATATCAATATATTATTGCTGTTCCCATACCGGCAGGTTGGGTTAGCAGGACGGAAATGGGGGTCAGGACGCGGGTCTTTTCCCTGACGGGAAGCCCCAACATATTGGGGTCTTTAATGGTCTTAATTGCACCAATGGTTGCCTCAATGATATATTACAGCAAAAGGCTCTGGGCCAAACTGTTCTTTACAGCTATGACCGGAGCAATGTGCCTCTGCCTGCTTTTCACTTTTTCACGTGGGGCCTGGGTAGGCATGGTGGTCGCTGTGGTTCTTTTCGCCTTATTTATGGACAGGAGGTTGCTAGCGATTATGGGGGCGGGCTTAGCCTCAGCCTTGATTTTTCTTCCATCCATAGCATCTCGGCTGACCTACCTCTTTACCAGCGATTATGCAGAAGCCTCAGCGGTTGGAGGAAGGACTCTTAGGTGGGAGACCGGCCGCTTGCTCCTAATGGAGAATAATCCGTGGCTTGGCTTTGGCCTAGGCCGTTTCGGCGGGGCTGTAGCTATGAATAACAAGATTTTAGAAGAAACTGAGGAGTTCAGTTATTTCTATATGGATAACTATTATCTAAAGACCATGGTGGAAATGGGGTATATTGGAATAGCTTTTTTCCTGCTATTGCTAGGGGCTTTGTTAGTCTGGGGGCTCAGGGCAGTTTATCAGAGCGGAGAGAAATATCAGATAGGCAAGGATCCTCTCTTAAGATTTGTAGGCAATGATAAAGCTATGGCAGTTGGAATACTCTCGGGTCTTTCCTGTGTGCTAGCCCACTGCTACTTTGAGAACATTTTCGAATATCCCTACATAATCCCATACTTTTGGGGATTGGCTGCACTTTTGATGTATTTGGGCTTTTTTAAATTGAGTAATTCTAGGACCTGCCCAGGAGATAGTAGTTGAACCCGGCATTTTCAGCTTCCTGGCGGGATATAAAATTCCTGGTATCGTAGATATTTTTGTGCCGCATCAAGGGAGCTAAATAGTCAAGTGGAAGATTTTTAAACTCATGGTGATGGACGCCTAAAATTATCATATCACTGGCCTCTACAGCTGATTCCAAGTTTTTATGATGTGTTGATTC
>CAZMMB010000195.1:0-3432 GCA_964567325.1 uncultured Oscillospiraceae bacterium | reverse complement strand
ATTGAAATATGGTGCAGTTACAATTGCATAAAATATTACGTTTAATCCAAATGTGTATTCAGGTTTTCAAATGAGCGAAAAGGTGCAGTTAGTTTTGCAACTAACCCCTTGCAAGAACTTTTATGTTTTTTGAGCAAAATTTACAGTTGTGTGTGGATTTTTCACTTGAAAAGACGGAATATGAACAAAATTTACGGTTGTGTGTACTTTTCGACACTTTTTTCCACACACAACCGTAAATTTTGCTCATTATATGCAATTCTTTTTGCAAGCGGAGCGGTTAGTTCGATTCGAACGACCTCCGCGCGCACATTGCCCACTCCATAGGGATTCGGGACAGCTTTGGGCGGCTCAATATCTCCGACCTCCGCGCGCCAGACGCACTCCATAGGAGGATCCGCCCCACTTGGCGGGTCTTGCGACCCTGTCACCCTCCGAAGGGGAAATCCGCAGCATCGCCTTTTATTGGTGAGGCCATGCAACTCTATTTGGGGAAGAATCTTCCCCAAGCCACCCCGGGCCCCATTCTGGCGGATATTCGAATCGCCTTGGAATATAATGATATTTTTATATAAATCTACTGCTACCTGGGGGAATAAGGGGGGGCCTGTCCCCGCCTGTAAGGCGCTTATGCGTCCAAAAAAGCAGTAAACTCCAACCAGCTGAAGCTGGGGGAATCCTTGCATGAGACCGACCTGCCGGTAATTTGTTACCCAAATAGAGCTAGGGCTTCAAAAAAACGCTTGCATATTCTGTGTGAATATGCAAGCGCCTTTGGCACTCCCGAGATGATTCGAACATCCGACGCACGGTTTAGGAAACCGACGCTCTATCCCCTGAGCTACGGGAGCAAGTACTTTATGTTAATTTAACAGTTGTAATTCTAGCACATTAGAATAATTCTTTCAAGAAGAAAATGTTTAAGTTATAAATAGGGTCTGCTGAACGGATTATTTTGAAAGCCGGAATTCGTTCAGCCGGCAGATGAAATCTGCCAGTAATCGGCCAACCGTTGAAGCCCTAGTCCTACTTACAAAGTAAGTAGCGACAGGTCTTATGTCAGGAATGTCCAAGAGGACAAGTGGAGCGAAGACTGATTGGGAACATTCTACGGCTGATATATGCCGATTGCAGACTCTATTTATTGGCGAGCGGAACAGATGGGGATCATTATCCTTATTTTCCCATCTCTATAAGTGCAAGGATTATGGATAGATACACTATTTATTCTGGCACTTGTAAGATCCATAAATGGCCATAACATTGTAAATACAGGCCTTTATGAATCGTTCAGCAAGCCCTAAATGGGCCTATATTGTTTTGTGAGACCAGGTCATGCTGAGTTGATCTGCATTTACTTGGGAGTTTACTGTCTCAGATACAATATAAAACCCTGACTTAGCGAGTACTTCAACCAACCTAGCATTATTTGCAAAAACCTTTATTACTAAACTTGGAAACATATCCTGGCAATGGTTCAAGAGCTGTTCTTCTATATTTTTATTTATCATGTCCCCACTTGCACCCAAACCAATAATTTCCATATCGTTTTGCAAAACTATAAACCCTGTAATTCTATTACTGTCTTTGAAAACAAAGGTCTTTGATCCTCCCTGGAAGCGACTTTTTGCAGAATCATATATTTGGTGCCAATATGACTTATCGATGACTGGGTGTGATGCAATATTTGATTCTAGCCACATACCCATAATTATGGGTATGTCCTCCGGATTAGCTTCTTGAATATTAGAATGGATAGAGGTCTCATTTTCAAAGTGTTTTCGCAGACGCCTAGGATCAACAAAGCGATTAATCAGGTAGGCTATAATGATTCCAAAAAATGTTTCCAGCAATCGAACAACCCCATAAACAACTGGTGGCATATCTTTTTCCCCGATTAAGATAATGAGGAAAACCACTAGTCCAATTACAGTACTGGCCTGAACTTTAAAAATATTGCATAGGTAGATTATAAGAATAACACCTGTTATAGCTAGCAGAGTGGAGATCCCATAACCAATATTTTCGATTAATAGAAGGGATAATATTCCTAAGATGGCACCGATTGCTGTGCCAATAATTCTTTCAATTCCTGTTTGTATAGAGTTTTGAAGGGAGGATTTCATACAAATGATTGCGGCTATAGATGCTTGAATACCATCACCAACACCTGTAAGTTGGAAAAAAAGAATACAAACACCTACAGATAAGGCGGTTTTTACATTTCTCATACCAATTTTATATCTCGGATCCATATGTTTTTCAGTTGTGTTTTTATCCATTTTACACCTGCAGTTGTATGATTTTACGCATAAGCTGTAGGACATGTCTCCCTTCGTTCACATAGATCACAAGGGCGCACACGGTTTTCATCTATCGACTGTATTCCAAACATGCCGGACACTGACTTTTTGGGATGCATCATAAACATATCACTTAGAGTTACTCCAATTTGGCTGGGTTGAAGGGTGTTAAAGATAACAGTTTGAAGGTCAATAGGAATTTTGTTTTGCCCAGGACTAAAAGCATGGGTAATATATAATTCTTTTTCCTCTAATTCTTTTGCTACAAATTGCATGACCCATCTATCGCCTCGTTCAATAAAGGCGGTGCCCCAATTATCTAAGAACAGTTTATTTAACATATTTTCCTCTTCTTTATCTATTTCGTCGTAACCTCTCAGGCTAGTGACTATCAATCCGATTTCAAAGGCATGTTTAAAAACATGGGGCAGAATATCAGATTCAAGTGACATTCCATTGTCTAACACTATATTCTTATCATTCATTTCCTGAATTTTATAGGATTCGATAATAGAAGACATCTTAAAATTATCATATGAGATTGCTCGGGTTAGATTGAAGACTTTTTCAAATTTTTTTGGCACATTATGAATATTGATTTTGGTCATTCTTCCAAAAAGTTCATCAATATCGCTTGTTTGATCTATAGGTATGTCTATGACTTGTCTTTTAACAATACACATATTATTTCCTCCGTTACAACCTTTATATACTAATTTCTATGCCTATAAAGTATGAGTGCTGTTAAAACAGTGATAGTTTCTGATATTAGAAAAGCCCACCAAACTCCTGACATTCCAATCATTTTCGAGAGAATCCACATTAGGGGCACTAGGATTCCCAGTTGGCGCAAAATATTGATTATTAAACTCTGCTTAATTCGGCCTGTAGATTGCATGAAGGAGGCAAACATGGTAGCTATTCCAGCTAATACATAACTTGAACTCATTATTTTTAAGGCAGGCACACCAAATCCCAACATTTCATCTGAAGCCATAAATATCTTCAATATGGTGACAGGGAATAGGAAAAGTATGATGGTGCTTACACCTAATATTATAACAGCTATTAAGGTTCCGTACTTGAAGGCCTGATAGAGCCTATCTTCAAGCTTGGCCCCGTAATTGAA
>CAZMMB010000194.1:0-3433 GCA_964567325.1 uncultured Oscillospiraceae bacterium | reverse complement strand
TCTTATGCTATAATCTATGATATACAAATTATTAATCTTCGGGAGGTTAAGTAAATATGCTCCAGTTTGAAGTAGATGAAGAAAGGAATGCCCAGATAAGGGTTATAGGCATCGGTGGTGGCGGTAGCAATGCGGTTAACCGGATGATTGATGCAGGATTAAAGGGCATTACTTTTATTGCGATAAATACGGACAAGCAGGCATTATCGCTTTCTAAGGCCGAGACTAAGATACAGATTGGCGAGAAGTTGACCAAGGGTTTGGGAGCAGGAGCAAATCCGGAAATTGGTCAAAAAGCTGCGGAAGAAAATATTGATGATTTAGAAAAATTCCTTATGGGTTCAGATATGGTCTTTATTACCGCTGGAATGGGTGGGGGTACCGGTACAGGTGCGGCGCCTATCATAGCAAAGGCGGCAAAGGATGCGGGAATTTTAACTGTTGGGGTTGTAACAAAACCCTTCACCTTTGAGGGTAAAAAAAGAAGGGAACACGCAGAGCTGGGAATAAAATTCTTAAAAAAATATGTGGATTCTCTAGTGGTTGTTCCAAATGACAAGCTCCTTCAAATTTCCGAGAAGAATACTACAATGCTAGAAGCGTTTTCAATGGCGGATGAGGTGTTGAAACAGGGGGTCCAGGGTATATCCGACTTAATAGCCGAGGCAGGCCTTATTAACCTGGACTTTGCAGATGTTAGAACAGTTATGAACGATAGGGGCATAGCCCATATGGGCGTGGGTCGCGGCAAGGGAGACAACCGAGTACAGACCGCTGTTAAAGATGCTATTGAGAGCCCACTGCTTGAAACTAGCATTGGAGGCGCCAAGGCAATTCTGTTAAACATAATGGGTGGCTACGATTTGGGAATGCTAGAGGTCAATGAAGCAGCCGACCAAATTGAAAAATCCGCTGATAAGGATGCGATAGTAATTTTTGGCGCATCTGTAAAGGAAGAGCTTCAGGATGAAATAATTATCACAGTTATTGCCACAGGATTTGAAGAGAAGGTTATAGATAAAATTTCCGGTGGAAATAAGGATATCATCCGCCCCGGATCCGAAGAAGGGAAGAGAAAAGATATGTCCTTGGATAGGGCAGAGCTAGGAGATGGCGAATCCGACGGACACGATGAAGGCGGCTTTGAGAAAAATAATACTACCGACTTCGCAATACCATCCTTTCTCAACAGGGGCAAGACAAAGAACTTTTAAAAACTGATGGAAGTGCAAGCCGGAGGAAGAGCCGGCTTTTCTTGTATCTAAGGAAGACATGAAATATATTAAATCATCTGAAAATCCCACCATCAATAACGCAATGAGCCTCAAGCAGCGTAAGTACAGAGAAAAAGAGGGGCTCTATCTTATTGAAGGTTTAAACCTGTTTGAGGAGGCATTAAGAGACCCAGAGGCAATTGAAGAACTTTTTATAATGGATTCCTTTTATACAAATGTCGGTGGTAAATATGACCTTGAAAAATCCCTCGACAGCTTAAAGGAGAAAAAAATAAAGATGGCCTTGGTGGAGGGTGGTCTTTTCACCAAGCTGGTTGACACAAAAAGTCCCCAGGGGATAGCTGGAATAATGAAGATTAAAGAATCAAGCCAAGAAGTTTTTTTTAGTAAGGCTGTCCATAAGGGTGGGGGAAAATTTTTAGTTTTGGATAGGATTCAAGATCCAGGTAACTGTGGAAGCCTAATCCGGACGGCGGAAGCCGCCGGTTTCGATGGAATTATCGCTGTCAAAGGGACGGTAGACCCATATAGCACAAAGGTTGTAAGGTCCGCCGCTGGATCCATATTGAGATTTCCAATACTATTTACAGGGGGGCCATGTGAAACCGTAAAAATCCTAAATAAATATGGGTTAAAGATAGTTGCCAGCTCTCCTGGAGGAAGCAACTTCTATTATCAGTTTGCCCTTAGAGATAAGTTGGCAATAGTGATAGGAAATGAAGGGGGAGGTATAGACAATGCTTTCATTGAGGGTGCAGACTATCTAGTTAAAATCCCCATGGCCAAATCTGTAGAATCCTTGAATGCAGCTGTAGCCGGGGGAATCCTAATGTATGAGGCTATCAGGCAAGATTTCTGCAAAAAAACGGAGGAAGAAAAATAATCATGGAGACAAATCTATCGACAATATTAAATGAAGCCAAGGAGAAGTTGACTGCGGCTGTCACTATGGCAGAGGCTGATGAGGTCCGCATTAGCTTGCTAGGTAAAAAAGGCAAGCTGACTGAAATCCTTAGGTCTATGGGATCATTAGAGCCGGAGGAGCGCAAGGTTTTAGGGCAGGCGGCAAACAAGTTGAGAGGCGAAATTGAAAGCATGTTAGCGGACAGATTCAAAGCTATGAAGGAAATAGAAAGAGAAAAGAAATTCATAGCGGAGAGGATTGATGTTACAGAGCCGGGGATTCAAAGGCCCTTAGGAACCAAGCATCCTATCTCGATTACAATTGATGAGATATCAAAGGTCTTTATGAGCATGGGCTATTCAATAGCGGAGGGTCCGGAAATAGAGACCGTATATTTCAACTTTGATGCATTGAATGCAGCAGCCAACCATCCGTCGAGAGATATGACCGACACCTTTTATTTTAATGAGGATATCCTTCTAAGGACCCAAACCTCACCGGTACAGGCCAGGACCCTTTTGAAAGATCAACCTCCTATAAAAATTATATCCCCCGGGAGATGTTATCGGGTTGATACACCGGATGCTACACATTCCCCCATGTTTTATCAGGTAGAGGGGCTTTTGGTAGATGAAAATGTGACCATGGCAGACTTAAAAGGGACTTTGAATGCTTTTGCAAAAGAACTTTTCGGCAATAATGTTTTGACTAATTTCCGTCCTCATTTCTTTCCCTTTACAGAACCTAGTGCCGAGATGGATGTTTCCTGCTTCAAATGTGGCGGTCAAGGGTGCAGGGTGTGCAAGGGCAGTGGCTGGATAGAAATTTTAGGCTGTGGCATGGTCCATCCAAATGTTCTAGATGTAGGGGGTGTGGATACTGAAAGGTATACCGGCTTTGCATTTGGAATGGGGGTTGAGAGGATAGCAATGCTTAAATATGGGGTTGAAGATATAAGATTGTTTTATGAAAACGATATGCGTTTTATAGGGCAGTTTAAATAGGATACAGGAGGGGAAAAAGTGTTAGTATATAGAGATTGGCTTAATGAGTATTGTCCTGTAGATGAGACCATAGATGATTTTTGCAGCAAAATGATAATGTCCGGGTCTAATGTGGAATCAGTAACCAGCTTTGGTCCAGGTATAGAAGGTGTGGTAGTAGGCAAAATTGAAAGACTTGAAAAACATCCCAATGCGGATAAGTTGCTGGTATGTTCCGTCGATGTAAACAGGGGCCAACCGGTTCAGATAATAACCGGTGCTGACAATGTCTTTCCGGGGGCCTATGTGCC
>CAZMMB010000193.1:0-3470 GCA_964567325.1 uncultured Oscillospiraceae bacterium | reverse complement strand
CAGATAGATGCATTAGACCATTCTCTGGGTGTGTTTAATGATTTCAATCTCCACGAAATTGCGCCATTCGTTACATTGACTAATCATGCCAGCTCCCCATTCCCGATAATATGCTCCTATGACTGGATCAATTCTTTAGACCCAGCTGATAGGGAGGTATTAGAGGAATCTGTAAAAGAAGTAGCCAAGAAGCAAAGGGCGGAAGAATTTGAAAAGGAATTAGGCTATATTCAAAGATTTGAAGATGAAGGTGCTGAAGTTTATGAGCTAACGGAGGCGGAAATCCAGGCATTTGTAGAGGATGTCCAGCCGGTTTATGATTACCAGCGTGGTATTGTTGGCGATGAAATGATTGAAAAGTGGTTGAATACACGGCCCTAAAATTATTAAATTATAAAATCCTAATGTATTACTCAGGCTTGCCTTGGTAAGCCTGAATAATACAAATTATAAAAAAAGGCACCTATGAAAGGGTGAAAGTGATGAAAGACAAAGTATTAAAAACAGTAAATGTAACTGAAGAAATTGTATTAATAATTATGTTTGCTGTCATGGTGGCTGTAATTTTCTCACAAGTTATAATGAGGAAGGTTTTTAACAACTCCCTACCATGGTCGGAGGAATTGGGCAAGTTCCTGTTTGTATGGCTTTCCTGGCTTGGAATAAGTATAGGACATAGAAGGAAGGAGCATATTAAAATTACGCTACTAGTGGAAAAATTACCAATCTTATTCAAGAAAGTAGTCGAAGCTGCATCTGAACTAATATTGATTATTATCTGTGGAGTTACAGTTTATTATAGTGTTTTAATGTTAGATATACAAAAAAATATTCCTTATGCGGGCATAAAAATTAGCACCTCCTGGGGGTATCTTTCTCTTGTTTTGGGTTGTTCATTTTTTATTATGCGGGCAAGCGTATATTTTATACAAGCAGTTAAATCAATAAAAGAAAAAGACTTTAGCATGTAAAGGGGGCAAAGCATATGACAGTACCAGCACTATTTATAGCTTTATTCGTCTTATTGTTGATGGGAGTCCCCGTTGGCTTTGCAATCGGAGGGGCCACCATGTTTTCCATGGCTTTTTTCTCTGATTTGCATATGGCAATAAATGCACAATACTCGTATAGCGGTATATTTTCTTTTACTGTTATGGCCATTCCATTTTTCATGTTGGCTGGGCTAATAATGTCGACGGGAGGAATAGCCAAAAGAATTGTAAATTTCGCATCTACGCTGATTAGTTTTGTTAATGGTGCAATCGCCAGTGTTACAATTATTGCTTGCATGTTCTTTGGGGCCTTATCAGGATCTGGTATGGCTACAACATCAGCAATTGGCGGGATGATGATTCCTGAAATGAGGAAAAAGGGTTATGATCCGGCATATGCTGCTACGATTGTTTCATTTGGCGGAATCGTAGGTCCAATCATCCCACCAAGCCTTTCATTTGTTCTTTATGGTGCAACTACGGGCGTGTCCATCCCTCAGTTATTTCTGGCTGGGATTATACCGGGAATATTATTTGGTCTGCTTTTTGTAGTAGCTAATATTACCATATGCACTGTAAAAGGTGTGGATTTAAAAGAAGAAAGAAAGGATGAAAAAGTTCCTATTGGAGAAGCGTTGAAATACCGGCTTTCAGAAATAATAAGAAGTACAAAAGAGGGATTTTGGGCACTGCTTTCTCCCGTGATAATTCTAGGAGGAATTTATTCCGGTATTTTCACTCCAACCGAAGCTGCTTGCGTTTCTGTTGTTTATTCCATTATCATCAGCATGTTTGTATATAAAGAACTTTCCTGGAAAGGTCTTAAGGATGTGTTTTTAGACACGGCGGTATTAAATGGAATTACATCCTTTTTATTGGGATATTCAACGGTATTCTCAACATTTATGACCTATGAAAAGGTCCCGCAAATGATTACGAATTTTTTGACAAATGTATCCGAAAATCCAATGATAGTTCTACTGTTTATTAACATTATTTTGTTAGGGGTGGGTTTGTTTTTAGATACGGTTCCGGCAATTATCGTTATGGCTCCGATGCTAATGCCTACTGTAAACAATTTGGGAATCAACCCTATACACTTTGGTGTGGTGATGGCAGTTAATTTAGCCATAGGTTTGTGTACACCTCCTTACGGCTGTAATTTGTTTGTCGGCGCGGCTATAGCTAAAATCAAGATGGAGGATATGTTCCCTTATATAATTCCCTTATTTTTAGTATCGCTGGTTAGCTTGGCTCTAATAACATATATACCTGCCCTATCGCTCATGTTCATTAAGTAGGCAATTTAATAAAATTTAAGAACTGAGAATCCCTTTGAGTTGGTCTAGTACAGTCAGGGACTGAACTATAACCTAATGGGATTTTCTTTTTCGAAAGGTTTAATTAGGGCTTGATGAAGGATCTCAAATTTTTACACAACCAATAGAGAAGTCAGCAGGTGCGGGGCTTAATCAAATAAGCCATTCTAGATGAAAGGCTGCAAAATGATTTATGTGATTGGTGATTGATGTTGTCAATTCAACTCGACCAGCCGCAGGAGTTTATAGTTGTAGTTTTTTACTTTAACAGTATTGTTATTTTTTCTTTATGGGATAATTTATGTGGTATTTAATAATCTCCAGATGTCCTGGTCATATGACACAATTGGCGACAACTGACAATATTTCAGGGGATAGCAAATGGCTGTAGGCCCCAGGTTAGATAACGGTCTTTTTGATTTATATGGCATAAAAGTTCCACTTCAAGAGTAAAGAATTAAGGGGTATCTGTAAATTGGTGGAGTGGAGTGATATGTCAAATATAAAGCTATTGATTGATAATTACGTCGATGAGAATAAAGAAAACATGATAGATGATATAATGGACCTTCTCAAATTCAAAAGCATTACAGGAAGGGTGGAGGAGAACCAGGCATGTCTTAAGTGTTTTCTAGACAAGGCTGAGTCCATGGGCTTTAAAACCATGACAACTAAGGCCTTTGATATGGGAATAGTTGAATATGGCCAAGGGGAAGAAAGGCTAGGTATTTTAGTACACCTAGATGTAGTTGACATAGGTGATAGGGACAAGTGGATTGATGATCCCTTTGAAGGGACCATAAGGGATGGATATTTATGGGGTCGGGGAACTGCAGACGATAAAGGGGCTGCTGTGATGAGTCTTTACGCCATGAAAGCAATTAAAGATCTTAACCTGCCAATGAAAGAGAAAATATGGCTTATAGTAGGTACAGCTGAAGAAGGGGAATGGACGGATATAGACAACTTCAAAGGGGAGTTCCCAATTCCTGATTATGGGTTTACTCCAGACGGAGAATTCCCCATTTATTTTGCCGAGAAGGGTTATGTAGATATAGAACTTGTTTTTCGGCGGGATATTAATAAGGGCATCCTTGAACTTTGGGGAGGCGATAGCTTTAACACCATTCCATCAAAGGCAGGAATCAAGCTGAAGGGC
>CAZMMB010000192.1:0-3507 GCA_964567325.1 uncultured Oscillospiraceae bacterium | reverse complement strand
AAGGTTATACGCCCAACTATGGTTATAGTGGCTGAATAAGGTCAAATTAACCGAAGGCGGCGTATTCAGATTAAAAAATTAGGAAGATATGACGGGAGGAAAAGAAATGGGAAAAGTAATAGGAATTGATTTAGGGACCACAAACTCATGCGTCTCTGTTTTAGAAGGTGGAGAGCCTGTGGTTATTCCAAACGCAGAAGGAAATAGAACGACACCATCTATAGTAGCATTTGCAAAAAATGGTGAAAGACTTGTAGGTGAAACAGCCAAGCGCCAGGCTATCACAAATCCAAACAGAACGATTAGCTCAATAAAAAGGCAAATGGGCACCAATCACTCAGTTCAAATAGATGGTAAGGCCTATACACCTCAGGATATTTCCGCAATGATTCTATCAAAATTGAAGACAGATGCGGAAGCTTATCTAGGGGAAAAAGTTACCGAGGCGGTAATTACGGTGCCTGCATATTTTACCGACAGTCAGAAACAAGCTACAAAAGATGCAGGAAAAATAGCAGGTCTGGAAGTAAAGAGAATAATAAACGAGCCTACAGCAGCATCTCTAGCATATGGACTGGATAAGGAAGGTTCCCAGCATAAAATTTTAGTATACGATTTAGGCGGCGGTACATTTGATGTATCTATCCTAGAGTTAGGTGATGGAGTTTTTGAAGTCCTGGCTACCAACGGCAACAATAAGCTGGGTGGGGACGATTACGATGATATTTTAGTTAACTTCATTGCAGATAGTTTCGCAAAGGAAAACGGTGTTGATTTAAAAAGCGATAAAATGGCCTTGCAGAGACTAAGAGAAGCGGCAGAAAAAGCAAAAAAGGAACTTTCAGCAGCCCAAACAACTAGTATAAATCTGCCATTTATAACTGTAAATCCTGAAGGACCTTTGCACTTAAATATGGATTTGACCAGGGCTAAATTTGACCAATTAACCGGTAGCCTGGTAGAAAAAACAATAGATCCTATGAGGAAGGCTATGGCCGATGCAGGGGTGTCCTCTTCTGACTTGGAAAAAGTAATATTGGTAGGGGGGTCAACCAGGATTCCTGCTGTCCAGGAGGCTGTAAAAAAGGTTACCGGAAAGGATCCTTTTAAAGGAATAAATCCCGATGAATGTGTTGCAATTGGTGCAGCAATTCAGGCTGGGGTATTGACCGGTGAGGTTAAAGATGTTCTCCTGCTCGACGTAACCCCGCTATCATTGTCAATTGAAACCCTGGGTGGTGTGGCCACCAGATTGATAGAAAGAAATACAACCATACCCACAAAGAAAAGCCAGATTTTTTCCACGGCAGCGGACAATCAAAGTGCTGTAGATATACATGTTATGCAGGGAGAAAGGGAGATGGCTTCGGGCAATATAACCTTAGGAAGGTTCCAGCTGACAGGGATTCCACCGGCACCGCGTGGGATACCACAGATTGAGGTAACTTTTGATATCGATGCCAATGGTATTGTAAATGTCAGTGCAAAGGATTTGGGAACGGGTCGGGAGCAAAGAATTACAATCACCTCCTCAACCAAGCTCAATGACGATGAAATAAAGCAAAAAGTTAAGGAGGCTGAGCAGTTTGCCGAGGAGGATAAGAAGAGGAAAGAGGAAGTAGAGGTAAGAAATAGTGCCGAAACCCTGATATATGAAACTGAAAAAGCTCTAAAAGATTTAGAAGGGACCTTGACCGATGAGGAAAAAGATAATATTGTAAAAGCTAAGGACGAACTGAGCACAACTTTAGATACGGGAACGGTTGATGAGATAAAGGCAAAGACCGAAACCCTTACGGAACACTTCCATACTATATCAGCAAAGCTATACCAGAAAGCCCAAGAGGCCCAAGCTGGTGCTGACCCAAATAGTGGGGGAGGTTTTGGACAGGAAGGTCCTGAAGGTTTTGAATCGGCAAGCGATGAAACGCCACATGATAATGTTGTAGATGCTGATTATGAAGTGGTAGATGAAGATGAAAAAGACGAATAAATAATGTAATAATGGGAGAAGCGAAGACCTATGGCGGAACAAAAAAGAGACTATTATGAAGTGCTGGGAATAAAAAAGGGTGCATCAGAAAATGAAATAAAATCAGCTTTTAGAAAAAAGGCTATGGAGTTTCATCCCGACAAAAACCCCGGAGATAAGGCTGCAGAAGAAAAATTCAAAGAAGTAAATGAGGCTTATGGGATTCTCTCAGATCCGAAACAGAAGGATAAATATGATAGATTTGGCCACGCAGGCGTCGATCCCAGTGCTGGTTTTGGCGGCGCCGGCGGTTTCGGAGGTGGTTTTGGGGGCGGAGGTTTCGAAGATATTTTCGGGGACCTTTTCGGAAGTATGTTCGGAGGCGCCTCTGGATATAGCCAGTCCCGCAGGACCGGGCCCCAAAGGGGTGCCGACCTTCAGAAAGGTCTTCGCATAAAGTTTGAAGAGGCGGCTTTTGGAATAAAGAAAAATATCAAGGTAAACAAACTTGTTAACTGCGATGCTTGCAAAGGGTCTGGTTCTAGGAAAGGCTCCGGAAAAACCACTTGTCCTACCTGCAATGGGACCGGGGAAGTCAGGACTGCCCAGCGTTCGGCCTTTGGTCAGTTTATTAATGTTCAGACCTGTGGTAACTGCGAGGGTACAGGCCAGGTCGTTGAGGACCCATGCAGGGAATGCAACGGTAAGGGTAGGGTGCGCAAGCAGGTAACTATCGCAGTCGAGGTACCGGCTGGTGTAGATAATGACTCCGTAATCTCTATAAAGGGTCAAGGGGAGCCGGGGAAAAACGGGGGGCCTGCAGGAGACCTATATGTGGTAATATCAGTGGAACCCCATAGGTTGTTCAAACGCGAAGGCAATGATTTATGGCTTGAAATTCCAATTACATTTGACCAAGCAGCCTTGGGTGCGGACATTATAGTACCTACTTTAAAGGAAAAGGTGAGCTATAAAGTACCTGAGGGGACCCAGCCCGATACTATTTTTAGGCTAAGAGGCAAGGGGGTCAAGAGTCTCAGATCTAGCCGAACCGGGGACCTCTATGTTAAGGTGAATTTGGAAGTACCCACGAGACTCAATAGCAATCAAAGAAAATTAATTAAAGATCTTGGTTCTAGCCTTACAGATGATTCATATAGTAAGAAAAAAAGCTTTACCAAAAGCGTAAAAGATTTATTTAAGTGAAAATGTGAATAGGCTTGAGGCAGATAAATGAAATGAAAGACCAGCCACTCATCAGAAGAAGGCTGGTCCCCCTTTATGCTCTTGAAATCAGGACTATGATTGTGTTTTCATCTAATTATAGTCCTTATTTTTATGACTCTTGGCCCACCGGAAAGCCACTGCCCTTGAAACTAGGACTATGATTGTGTTTTTATCTGATTATAGTCCTTATTTTTATGTCGGTTGGGCCCCTGGGAAGCCACTGCCCTTGAAATCAGGACTATGATTGTGTTTTATCTAATTATAGTCCTTATTTTTATGTCGGTTGGGCCACCGGGAAGCCACTGCCC
>CAZMMB010000191.1:0-3509 GCA_964567325.1 uncultured Oscillospiraceae bacterium | reverse complement strand
TTCCTCATTCGACGCAATTCCTTTTATATAAACGTTTTCATCTTTTAATACACAGTCCCTGATGTATTCCGTCAAATTATTATGCTCTTTAAATAATTCTGAAAGGAAACGCGCATACTGGCTAACCTGCTCAGCAGTACTTTTTGACATGCTCTTTAATAGACACATAAGCTCATGAATTACCTTACAGTCCAGCAAATTTCGAAAAATAACCAATGAATGCATTTTAAGCACGATACTATTGAATTTATCCAATTAATAACCCTTTCCAAGCATATAGTAAATATTTATCATTATAACATAACCGGGTAGGGGGTAAATAATTATTTTATTTACCGACATCAGTTACGTCCATATAATGGTGTTACAGCTTCACTAAAGGATTTTTTGTATGCTATTTGCGATTATATCCCCCGCTTCATCTGTTCCCACCTGTTTCATCCCCGGACTCATAATATCCTGAGTCCTGTAGCCTTTATTCAAAAAATCCATTACCGCATTTTCAATCGAATTAGCTTCCCTTGAAAGTGACAGGCTATAGCGGAGCATCATTGCTACCGATAAAATAGTAGCAATAGGGTTGGCTATATCCTTTCCTGCAATATCAGGTGCGCTTCCATGAATAGGTTCATAGAGTCCAAATCCAGATGCCCCTATGCTGGCGGAAGGCAGCATTCCAATAGATCCAGCAATCATACTGGCTTCATCGGAAAGAATATCTCCAAACAGGTTGCTGGTCACCATAACATCAAATTGTTTAGGATTCCTCACGAGTTGCATTGCAGCGTTATCAACATACATATGGGATAGTTCCACTTGTGGATAATCCTTTGCAACTATGTTCACAATCCGCCGCCAAAGCCTGGAGCTTTCTAGGACATTGGCTTTGTCAACACTAACCATCCTTTTTTTACGTTTCATTGCCATATCGAAAGCTAACCTAGCAATCCTCTCCACCTCTTTTTCTGAATAAATCTCCACATCGTAGGCTGCAGGACCTTTTTCCGTTTCGCAGGTCCCCTTCTTGCCGAAATATATGCCGCCTGTCAGCTCCCTGACTACCAGAATGTCCAGTCCCTCGCCTATGATATCCGATTTCAGGGGACAAGCATCTGCCAGCTGGGGAAAAAGTATAGCTGGTCTTAGGTTGGCATAAAGTCCTAATTCATCCCTTAATCTCAAAATTGCCATTTCCGGCCGCTTATCGCCTGCCATATGATCCCATCTAGGTCCACCAACCGCCCCCAACAAAACACTATCACTATTTCTACATGCCTCTAGACTTTCCTTTGGCAGGTATTCCCCCTTTTCATCAATGGCTATCCCCCCGACATGCAGATAGTCATATATAAAATTATGGCCGAAGCATTCACCGACTTTATCCAAAACTTTTATCGCTTCCCCTATAATTTCTGGGCCTACCCCGTCACCGGGGGCTACCGCTATCCTATATTCCATCAACAACCCTCCTCATTCTTACCACTGCCTATTCTGTGTCTTTCTTATCCTCGTCATAAATCATTTTATTGACCGCATTTATATAAGCGTGAATACTAGCTTCAATAATATCTGTAGAAAGACCCCTCCCCGCATATGATTTTCCATTGCTGCTAATTTTGACGAAGGCATCCCCTAAAGCGTCCATCCCCTCTGTTACCGAATGAAGCTGGTAATCTTCAAGCCTCATGTTTTTACCTACAATCTTACAAATTGCTTGAAAGGCTGCATCGATTGGACCATCTCCCCTTGCTACTTTTTCAATAACAGTAGCCCCCTTTGTGGCCTCCACAACTGCCGTGGATGTAATACCATTCCCACTGTTGATGACAAAACTTTTAACCTGGTATATTCTCGGCACCTGAACAGCTTCCTTACTCAACAATGCCTCAATATCACCGTCGTAGATTTGCTTCTTTTTATCAGCTACACGCTTAAATTTTTCGAAAGCTCGCTCTAAGGCTTCTTCCGTCAAGTCAATACCTAATTCCTGAGCCTTATCCCTTAAAGCATGTTTTCCGGAATGCTTTCCTAAAACCATATTAGTCTTGGTCAAGCCTACCGACTCAGGAGTCATTATCTCGTAGGTCTCCTTGTTTTTCAGCATACCGTGCTGATGGATACCGGACTCATGGGCGAAAGCATTTTCCCCAACGATTGCTTTGTTTGGTTGAACTTTAACCCCGGTAATGGTAGTCAGAAGCTTTGAAGCCCTTACTATTTCCGTCGTTACTATATTAGTATCAACTTTAAAGATATCTTTCCTGGTCTTTAAAGCCATAACCAACTCTTCCATAGCAGCGTTACCCGCCCTTTCCCCTATGCCATTAATAGTTGTCTCTACCTGGCTAGCCCCTGCTTTTATTGCAGCCAGAGAATTAGCAACTCCTAGCCCCAAATCGTTGTGGCAATGGACTGACATGATAACATTGCCTAAGGAAGGGCAGAGTTCTTGGATCTTCATTAAAAAATCATAGAATTCATCTGGAGATGTATAACCTACTGTATCAGGAATATTTATAGTAGTTGCCCCTGCCTTTATTACATTATCAAATATTCTTGCCAGAAATTCCGGCTCGCTTCGAGTTGCATCTTCAGCAGAAAATTCAATATCTCCACAGTATTTTTTAGCGTATTTCACCATAGCTGTAGCCTGGTCTACCACCTGTTCAGGCTCCATATTGAGCTTATACTTCATGTGTATTGGTGAAGTTGCCAGGAAGGTGTGTATCCTTGGTTGGGCTGCCACTGATACAGCCTCCCAGGCCCTATCTATATCCTTCTCTGTTGTCCTGGCAAGGCTGGCTACCACCGAATCCTTTATTATTTCCGATACAGATCTTACTGCTGCAAAATCTCCGGGAGAGGATATGGCAAATCCCGCCTCAATAATATCAACTTTCATTCTTTCTAATTGTTTTGCAATTTGAATCTTTTCTTTTAGGTTCATACTACATCCTGGGGATTGCTCACCATCCCTTAAAGTAGTATCAAAGATTTTAATTTTCCTAGTCATAGTCAAATCCTCCTATATTTTAGCGCCAAGCTCTTATTTGCTTCAGAAACTTAAAAATCCCCGAAGCCTATGCTTCAGGGACGATAAATTTACCGCGGTACCACCCTGCTTATCGGAGAAACCGATCACTTAGAAGGCTCAAACAAGCCCCAGCATATAACGGTGCTTACCGTAACCCCTTAGTTGCCAGTTAGAATTGTGCTAAAAGCTAGCCCGATTCCTTAAATACTAACAGCTTTCATGCAAGCTTCCACCGCTTTAGGGGGTTCTGCTCGGGAGTGAGAATAGTGGACATCTAGCTATCGGCTTCCACCAACCGCCGACTCTCTGCAAGGCTTTTCTGTCAACCAAGGCTCCGTCAAGGCATTTTTTGTGTATTGAAGATAGTATATGAGAGAGGATTTTATTTGTCAAGTAAATAATTGCTTAGGACTACTATAATATAAAGCACAAATGATATTGTCACCTTAGAAGCGCAAATGAAAATGGCACACAA
>CAZMMB010000190.1:0-3511 GCA_964567325.1 uncultured Oscillospiraceae bacterium | reverse complement strand
TATTACAAGAAATACCATAGATCATAATACGGGACCGACCCTAGTGCTAAGAGACGCTAAAAAGCACGGTAAAAAAGAAGAAACTGCGTCCTAAACACAAAAAAACAGGCGGTTTCACCGCCTGCTTTTTTCGGATAAGGAGGTATAATGGTGAGTAAAGAAATAGATAAAGAAAAATATATAGTTGAAGATTCTTTTGAGGATCCCGAAGAGATTATGCCTATGATTCCCCTTAGAGGTCTTTCTATTTTTCCCTATATGGTTCTTCATTTTGATATAGGGCGGGAAAAATCTATCAGTGCCTTAGAAAAAGCTATGATGATGAACCAGACGGTATTTTTGTCTGCACAAATGAATGCAGAAACCGATTTGCCCACAAGGGATGACTTCTATCAGGTGGGGACCATTGCAAAGATAAAGCAAATGCTCAGGCTACCTGGCGACACAATCAGGGTTTTAGTAGAAGGTGTGAGCAGGGGGAAAATAGAGGACTATATTTTTGAGGTACCCTATTTCAAGTGCAGGGTTTCTGCAATTGAGGAGGAGGATTTTGAAGAAGGCATACCTCCAAAAGTAGTGGCTTTATCAAGAACCGTTTTAGCTGCTTTTGAGGAGTATGTCAGCTACAGTTCCAGAATATCCCAAGAGGTTTTCCCCTCTGTTGCCACAATAGAGCAACCGGGCCGTTTGGCAGATGTGATAACTTCCCATCTGGAAATAAGAACGGAGGAAAAACAGAGAATTCTAGAAGCTTTTGCTATTGAGGAGCGGTTGGAAATTTTAAATGGAATATTGCGAAAGGAAATTGAGATACTCCATATAGAAAGTTCCATAACCAACAAGGTCAGGACTCAAATTAACAAGAATCAAAGGGAGTATTACCTTAAGGAACAGCTGAGGGTTATTCAGGAAGAACTTGGGGAAGATGAGGACTCGGAGGATGAAATCCGTAAATGGCTGAAAGAGCTAAAAAGGCTTAAACTTCAGGCCTCGGTTCACGAAAAGGTTGAAAAGGAGATAAGGCGGCTAAGAAAAATCCAGGGTGGCTCTGCCGAAGGGGGAGTAATTCGCACATATGTCGAGTGGATTCTATCCCTGCCTTGGAACAAAACATCCAAAGATAACAAGGATATAAAGCTGGCTGAAACTATATTAGATGAGGATCATTATGGTTTAGATAAGGTCAAGGAAAGGGTTTTAGAATATCTTGCTGTAATCCAACTATCGAAAAGCATGAAGGGACCTATTCTGTGTCTGGTAGGACCGCCGGGGACCGGAAAAACTTCCATTGCTAAGTCAATAGCCAGGGCTCTAAACAGGAATTTTGTCCGCATGTCTTTAGGCGGGGTAAGGGATGAGGCGGAGATCAGGGGACACAGAAGGACCTATATTGGAGCGATTCCTGGTAGAATCATATCGGCAATAAAAGAAGGAAAGACTAAAAATCCCGTCTTTTTATTCGATGAGGTTGACAAGATAGGTAACGACTTTAGGGGGGACCCAGCATCAGCCTTGCTAGAGGTTTTGGACCCTGAGCAAAATAAAGATTTTACAGACCACTACCTAGAGGTCCCATTTGATCTTTCTAAGGTAATGTTTATAACTACAGCCAACACTACCGATACTATACCGAGACCCCTCCTTGATAGGATGGAGGTAATCCAGGTTTCAGGCTATACTGAAGAAGAAAAAGTAAATATAGCTAGAGATTATTTAATTCCCAAGAAGGTTTCTGAACATGGGCTTAAGGAAGGGGACATTAATTTTTCTGAAGCTGCTGTTCGAATGATAATAAACAACTATACCCGGGAATCTGGAGTCAGGAATCTCGAAAGGGAAATTGCAAACATATGCAGGAAGGTGGCAAGAAAGGTTGCTGAAAAGAAGGATGGAAAAAGCAACATTTCCGCTGCCAATGTTGAAAAGTATTTGGGGAAAAAGCGTTACCGTTATGATAGGATAGAAGGGGAAAACGAAGTAGGGGTTTCCACAGGTCTAGCTTGGACTGCTGTAGGTGGAGATACCCTATACATCGAGACTGCTGTAGTGCCTGGTAAAGGAACCCTAGTATTAACGGGACAGTTGGGCGATGTTATGCAGGAGTCTGCTAAAGCCGGTATTAGCTATATTCGCTCAAAGGCTAAGTCGCTAGGCATAGAAGAAAATTTTTATAAAGAGAAGGATTTACACATCCACATACCTGAAGGGGCCACACCAAAGGATGGACCATCGGCAGGTGTCACCATGTGCACCTCTGTTATATCGGCCTTGACTGGAATACCTGTTAAAAAGAACTTGGCTATGACAGGTGAAGTGACATTAAGGGGCAAGGTCCTGCCAGTGGGTGGTATAAGGGAAAAGGTTTTGGCGGCCCACCGGGCTGGTATTACCAATGTAGTATTGCCTAAAGAAAATGAGGCAGACATAGAAGAAATTCCCTCCAAGGTGCGAAGGCGAATTAATTTCATCCTAGTTGATACTTTGGACCAGATTTTAACCGAGGCTTTGGTGAAGGAATGATTATAAGGAAAGCGGAACTTTCTGCTGTGGCGGTAAATAAGAGTCAATATCCTCCTACAAATCTGAAGGAGATAGCCATAGCGGGTCGTTCCAATGTGGGAAAATCTTCGCTTATAAATTATCTGCTGAATAGGCGCAAGCTAGCTAGAACTAGTGGAAGCCCAGGCAAGACAAGGACAATAAATTTCTATGAGGTAAACGGTGATTTCCGAATAGTAGACCTACCCGGTTACGGTTATGCCAGGGTTTCTAAATCCTTGAGCCAAGGCTGGGGTGAAATGATTGAGGATTATTTAAAAAACCGACCTAATTTAATAAAGGTAATTCAACTGATAGATGTGCGCCACCCCCCCAGCTCATTGGACATACAGATGTACCAATGGTTAAGGCATTATGGCCTAGATGGCTTGGTGGTGGCCACGAAATCAGACAAGGTATCCAAGAATCAACTGGCAAAAAATATAAATACAATTTACGATTCTTTGGGCCTTAAGCAGGAAGATTTGGTGATACCCGTATCAGCATTAAGGCGTAGGGGCCAGGAGGAACTTTTGCAAGTGGTCGGTGAAATAACTAAAGGGGGACGGTAGAAATGCAATTTATATTCATGCGCGTGTTAATAAGGCGTATAAAAGCCATCCCCGCCTTTCTGAAGGACAAATCAGTTCCTTTTCGTAAGAAGCTATTCATGATTTTAGGAATTGCATATTTTCTGTGGCCTTTTGATTTGATACCCAACCCAATTTTATTGTTCGGTATAATTGACGATATTGTCATATGGGGTTTTATAATTTACTATCTCCGCGATGAGCTTGATAAATACTGGCTTGGAGATGATGGGGTAGATTTAAAAAAAGAGTTTCGAGGTAAAAAAATTATAAATGATGTGAAATTTGAAGTTAAAGATGATGATAAAATAAAATAGCACAAAGGGGAAAAGCATGGATAAAAAGTATGTATTCGGTGATGTGATGATTAGCAAGGAGGAGTT
>CAZMMB010000189.1:0-3516 GCA_964567325.1 uncultured Oscillospiraceae bacterium | reverse complement strand
CTGAAATTCGGCGAAAGGTTTAGGAGGCTGCATAGGGTGCTCTGCCAACAGGAAAGTGGGTTGTTGTTGGCCTTCGGCCTGGAATTTAGCTAGGGTAAGGGGCTCACCGCCGGTGAAATCAGGCCAACCGTACCAGGTGCCTTCCTCTATTAATTGGAATTCGTCGGGAGAATTTGCTACAGGCCTGCTACCCCTGATGTCCATGCCGTGATTGGCGGCGAATAAACGGCCATTTCGGTCGAACCTAATTCTAAATGGATTCCTGAGCCCCCAAACCACCATTTCTAGATTAGAACCATCAGGGTTAGCCCTCATTATGCTTCCGTTTGCCCGTGTTATACCAGTCACCACTTTAGCCGGAGAGGAGGGTACGCCAAAGGGTCCGTAGGCGCCGGTGCTTGTTTGTCTGTCTGGGAAATGATCTAAAAAAGTTGTGCTTTTAAAATTCTCTCCATTTAATGTAATTTGTTCCCCCGGATAATCGTGGAAAAAAGGATGATCGGGGATCCAATCGTTGTCCTTACCGGGGACACCTGTATTAGTTGCGGTTCCTTGCCCATAATACATTTTTCCATCAGGGCCGAAAACTACCCTGTTATTGTGATGGTCTCCATCGCTAGGTAAGTTGTCCAGGATATCTACCTTTGTTCCGTCGGGTTTGATAATGGTAACAAATCGACGGTGGGCCACATAAATTTCATCCCCACGGACGGTTATACCAGTCAAAGGGGAATTAAAGCCATCGGCTATTACCTGGAAACCTTTACTTGTCAATTTCATTACTTTGCCATCGTCATCTGTAATGCCGGAATCGGCAACTAGCATGTCGCCCTCTTTAGTAAAAGTGATGTTTATGGGTGTTGTTAAACCCTGGGCAAACACTTCGATTTTAAATCCTGGAGGTAGCATGACATCTTTGGGATTTAAGGGCCTTTTTTGGGGTTTTGTCCCCTCGTCTATACGATTTCCTTGGTCCATTTACAAATAGCTCCTTTCATACACCTTGATAATATTGGTTTACATACCCTATTAATATATTCAAAGGCTGTTAAAAGGACACTATATATGAAGATGGGGTTTATATTTGTTAAAGCATGTTATAATTAAGGTCTACTGAAGGGATTACGACTTTTAAATAATCCATTCAGCCAGCAGATGAAATCTGTCAGCAATCGACCAAGGGTTGACCTATGCCGATTGCATATCTTAATTATTGAAGGGGTGAACAGCTGGAAAGTATCCAAGGAGGTTTGCAATGCAAAAGGTGAGAATCAAATCTGGCGAATATGAGTTTATTGGTCGCTTGCTGGAAAAAGAAGCCCCTGAAACTTGTAAAGTTTTCAGGGGGATGCTACCATTGAAAAGTGAATTTATCCATGTGAGGTGGAGTGGCGAGGGAGTTTGGATACCTTATGGAGATTTAAGGACAGGCTTGGATTACGAAAATCATATATCTCATCCAGCAATTGGAGAAATGTTGCTTTATCCAGGTGGAATCAGTGAAATGGAGATAATTTTATCCTATGGCAGGTGCTGTTTTGCTTGCCAGTACGGCCAACTGGCGGGCAATCATTTCCTCACCATATGCGATGGATTAGACCACTTGTATGAACTGGGCAGGAAAGTACTCTGGGAGGGTGCACAAGAAATAGAAATTGAACTTATATAAAAATAATGGAAGGGTTGTGAAATTAATTAACTATGAAAGAAAGAATATTAAGTGAAAATGGTTATGAGATTCCCTGCATCAATAAGCTAGTTGGGAATGAAGAAATTGTTGTTATTATAAGTCACGGATTAGGGAGTAGCAAGAAAAGCACTACGGTGTTGGCTTTGATGGAGAAGATGGAGGATTATAAGATAGGGACTTTTGCCTATGATTTTCCTGGCCATGGGGACAGTCCTGTTGATGGGGAATCCTTCCTGATAAGCAACTGTATAAAAGACCTAGCCACTGTAGAAAAACAGGTAAGGAAGTTGTCGAAAAGCGCAGAGATTGTATATTTTTCCTCCAGCTTCGGGGCCTATATAAACCTTTTATACCTTGCCGGTAAAGGCAATCCAAATTGCAAATCCTTTTTAAGGTCTGCGGCTGTTGATATGCCGGGAATTATAAAAAAAGGTGAGACTAAGGAGCTAGCAGAACAGCTTGATAGGTCAGGGTACTTCACGATAAATCTTGGCTCTTTACGCCCTTTAAAAATCACCAGGGAATTTTGCCTAGAGCTAGAAAGTAATAATCTTTTCAAGAAAGACTTCTATAATGCTGGGAATATATACATGGTTCACGGAAGCCTGGACGAATCGGCCCCCTTGGCTGATGCCAAAAGATTTGCAGAAAAATTTGGGGCCCAGCTTACTGTGGTAGAAAATGGCCATCATAGCCTAATGGGGCCGGGCCATATGGACTTTGTACTTGACAAGGCCGTGGAATTTTTTAAAGGGGATAAAAGATGAAGAAGACGAAAATTATATGTACTGTGGGGCCGGCTTGTGAATCAGAGGACTCACTGATGAAAATGGTTGAAGCTGGCATGAATGTGGCAAGGCTGAATTTTTCCCATGGGGATTATGAAGAACATGGGAAAAGAATAGAGACCATAAAAAGGATAAGCAAACTGTCAGGTCAGCCCCTGGCTATATTGCTTGATACGAGAGGACCAGAAATAAGAACTGGTGAGTTCAAGGAAAAAGAAGAATACCTGAGGGAAGGCCAAAGCTATACCTTAACTGTACGAAAGGTTATGGGGGATAATACTATTTGCGGCATAACCTATAGGGGTTTACCCAATGATGTGAAAGTTGGCGATACAATATTAATCGATGATGGCTTGGTAGAATTAAAAGTAGTAGATCTTTTAAATGGCGAGGATATAAAGTGTCTTGTTAAAAATAGCGGAGTGATAGGGGATCATAAAGGAATAAATGTTCCAGGAGTTTATACCCGCATGTCTACGCTTACTAAAAAGGATAGGGATGATATAGAGTATGGGATAAAAAGCGACATTGATTTTATTGCCGCATCTTTTGTTAGAAATATTGAGGACGTTTCTGCCATTCGTAAAATGTTGGAGGACAGGGGGGCAGAACATATAAAAATTATCGCTAAAATTGAAAATGCGGAGGGCATAAAAAATATAGATGAAATTATTAATGTCTCCGATGGGGTAATGATTGCCAGAGGCGATTTGGGGGTTGAAATTCCCACAGAGGAACTTCCCCTCTTGCAAAAAAAGATAATTAGAAAGTGTAATGAAAGAGGAAAACCTGTAATAACAGCAACTCAGATGTTGGATTCTATGATACGTAATCCCAGGCCTACCAGGGCAGAGGTTACGGATGTTGCTAATGCAATCCTTGATGGGACCGATGCGATAATGTTATCGGGGGAAACCGCTATGGGCAAATATCCTGTAGAGGCGGTATCGACTATGTCTCAGATAGCGGCAAGGACAGAAGAGTCTATGGACGAAAGATCAAGGCTCTTAATGGATCATAATAATCAAGAAAAAATCG
>CAZMMB010000188.1:0-3539 GCA_964567325.1 uncultured Oscillospiraceae bacterium | reverse complement strand
GACAAGTGGGGCGAAGGCTGATTGGGAACATTCTACGGCTGAAGCCCTAGTCCTATTTACAAAGTAAGTAGCGACAGGTCTTATGTCAGGAATGTCCAAGAAGACAAGTGGAGCCAAGGCTAATTGGGGACATTCTACGGCTGATATATGCCGATTGCAGAACCTAATTATTGGCGAGCTGAACAGATGGAAATTATGATCTATGCTTTTCCATCTGTTCAAGTGCAAGGATTATGGACAGATATACTAATTATCCTTGCACTTGTAAGATTCATAAATGGCCATAACACTGCAATTAAAGGCCTTTATGAATCGTTCAGCAAGCCCTAATTATACTCTAAGTTTGCAAGTAGCAGGGCAATCGCATAAAAACTGAAGACAAAAAAGTTAGCCAAAGCCAATACTGAAACCTAAGATTGGGGGAGGTTTCAGTATTGACTTGAAATTAAGATAGTTAAGATATAATTGGTATTGTCCTTTACCTGTACACTAACCTCAATACCTGACCCGGCCAGATTACATCCGGATTTGGTATTTGGCTATTGTTGGAAATAACATTCCTGTAGTCCAGCCGGAATCGCTGAGCGATATTGTATATAGAGTCACCCGGCTGAACGATGTAATCTATATATGTTCCTTTTGGCAATTCCGTCTCAGGCCTACCCGGTATAGTCAGCATCATGCCGGGCGCTAAGGGGATTGCATTTAATATGGGATTGGCTTCCACCAAAGCCCCCGGGCTTGTGCCAAACCGGGAGGCTAATGTGTTCATCGACTCCCATGTCTCCCATGGTTGTACTAAATACCTCACGAAATCAACTCCTTTATTACTTTATACCCTTATAATATTCTCTGATTTCGTTTTGGTTCCGGTATATTATCCGGCCTAAATAATATGATTGATAAAGGAGGTAAATGATGGGGAATCTTCATTGCAATATTATTTTTATCAATCAATATCTTTGGGGCACCCCTCTTTTGCTTCTTTTGTTTGGGACCCATATTTTTCTAACCTTTAGACTACGCTTTATTCAACGCTATACCTTGTTAGGAATAAAACTATCTTTTGCCAAAGATTCAAGTAAAAATGGCGATGTCAGCCAGTTTGGTGCATTGGTAACGGCCCTTGCCGCCACCAGCGGAACGGGAAATATCGTAGGTGTAGCCACTGCTATTTCCCTAGGTGGTCCCGGCTCAATTTTCTGGATGTGGCTAACTGGGGTCTTCGGAATAGCCACCAAATATGCAGAGGCCTTACTTTCAGTAAAGTATCGGGTAAGAACGACCGACGGCACCATGCTGGGAGGCCCCATGTATGCACTGGAAAGGGGCCTGGGTATGAATTGGCTAGCAAAGCTATTTTGCCTCTTTACCTGCCTGGCTTCATTCGGTATAGGAAATATGACCCAAGCTAACTCTATCGCTATATTAGCAGAAAAAACTTTCAGTATACCCCTCTGGCTTACAGGTCTTATCATGATGTGTTTTACCGCAGCCGTAATTATGGGAGGAATAAAATCTATTGCTGGGATATGCGAAAAACTCATACCTTTTACCTGCATATTCTATATAGCCGGCTGTCTCATAATCTTGCTGATGAATGGGACTTTTGTCTTTCCAGCAATTAAGTTGATAATCAACAATGCCTTTTCCCCTAGGGCAGCAGGCGGTGGGTTCGTAGCCGCATCTTTTATGACTGCCTCCCGTTACGGTATTGCCCGTGGCCTATTTACTAACGAATCTGGTTTGGGCTCCGCACCAATAGTAGCGGCTGCTGCAAAAACAAAAAATCCTGTTCGCCAGGCCTTGGTTTCATCAACGGGAACCTTTTGGGACACAGTTGTAATTTGCCTGCTTACCGGTTTGGTCCTAGTTAGCACTATTTTGAAGTTTCCCCATATTTCAAGTGACTTGAACGGGGCAGAGCTTACAAATGCAGCCTTTAACCAAATCCCTTTCGTAGGATCCATCGTATTGACCGTAGGCCTTTTCACCTTCGCCTACTCCACAATTCTAGGATGGTGCTATTATGGGGAAAGGGCGGTAGAGTATTTAGGGGGCAAGGCTGCAATTCCACCCTATCGATGCATCTACACCCTTTTCGTATTTTTCGGTGCCCTGGTATCTATGCCCCTGATATGGGATCTTTCAGATTTGGCCAATGCAATGATGGCGATTCCAAACCTTATTTCCTTACTACTGCTAAACAATGTAATCGTGAAAGAAACAAGGGCCTTCCTGTGGAAAGGAAGGCTCTGATATTACATATATAAATTTCTTTATCTTATAACTTCTGGAGTTCAATAACCGTATTTAGTAAAAGTTGGGCCCCTTTAATCAAATCACTTTCCTCCGTATCCTCGAATCTGACATGACTTCTTCCATCTTTGCTGGGAACAAAAATCATTCCCGTGGGTGCGTAAGGGGCTATCATGCATGCATCATGTACAGCCCCGCTATTAATAATCCGATAACTGAATCCCAATTCCTCCGTTTTACTTCTGATTATTTCTTTGATATTTTCATTTAAACTAATTGGCTTAGAATGTGCTACATCCCTGAACACATAGTCGACATCTCTCCCTATAGCTATCTCAATAACATTTGCCTTAATTTCTTCCATTACATTATTTATCTTAGCAATATCCGTATCCCTTACCCCAACAGTAAAGGCCACCTCCTCGGCTATTACATTGGAACAATTGGGTAGAACATTCAGTTTTCCTACAGTTGCAACTGTCGTCCCTTCCCTATCTTTTTTCGCCACAGCTTCCACAGCAACAATTGCATCCGCCGCCGCTATTAATGCATCCCGTCTGTACTTCATGGGGGTTGCCCCTGCATGATTCCCCACACCCTTTAGGATAACCTCTATAACTTTCATACCGTTAACCCAATCAACTATCCCTATGGAAATCCCTTCCGCATCCAAGGTTGGGCCCTGCTCAATATGAAGTTCCAGCATAGCCTTTATCCTAGAGAAATCCCAAACCACCTCATGGGATTTGTATGGATTATAGCCGCATTTGGAAAGCATTTGCCCCATTGTTATCCCTTGATCATTCTTCAGCTTAGCCAAATCCTCTTCATTATAGCTTCCTGAAATAAACTTACTCCCTGTCATACACGAGCCGAAATTTGACCCTTCCTCCTCTGCGAATATTACCAATTCCACATCCTTACTATTGTCAGCTAATGAACGGAGCAGCTCTAGACCACTGATAACCCCATATATACCGTCTAACCAGCCACCATTTTTCACCGTATCTATATGGGAACCAACTACTATTTTTTTCTCTTTATAAGTCTCCCTTGCGTCACAATCTGAAAACATGCCCAATTTTCCCTGACCTATATAGATGTTGCCAATGGCATCGGTGTAAGAGTCAAAGCCTGCCTCCTTAGCTGAGGCAAGGATGTATTCCCTAGCCTCTTTATCTTTACTACTATAGGAGAAACGGGTGACCCCTTCCCCAGGTGTATCTGTAATCTTCCTCAGATGTTTCAAGTCCTTCAACAATCTTTCATTATTAATTTTC
>CAZMMB010000187.1:0-3553 GCA_964567325.1 uncultured Oscillospiraceae bacterium | reverse complement strand
TGATAGAACTTGAGCTCAGGACCAACTACTATAACCGAGCGTCCGGAATAATCAACCCTTTTACCTAAAAGGTTCTGCCTAAACCTTCCTTGCTTACCCTTCAACATATCCGAGAGGGATTTTAGGGGTCTAGATCCGGGCCCTGTAACAGGTCTACCCCTTCTACCGTTGTCAATTAGCGCATCTACGGCTTCTTGAAGCATGCGTTTTTCATTTCTTACAATGATATCTGGCGCACTGAGGTCCAAGAGTCTTTTCAGCCTGTTGTTGCGATTGATTACCCTTCTATATAAATCATTCAGGTCGGATGTTGCAAATCTTCCACCATCAAGTTGAACCATTGGACGCAAATCTGGTGGTATCACCGGTATGGCTTCAAGTATCATCCATTCCGGTTTATTTCCCGACAATCTCAAAGCCTCAACTACTTCCAGCCTGCGAACTATTCTTATCCTTTTCTGACCGGTGTTGTTGCCTAGATCTTCCCTAAGCTCTGTGGATAGTTCATCCAGGTCAATTTTACACAACAAGTCCCTTATGGCTTCGGCACCCATAGCTGCCTTAAAACTGTCTCCATGATCATCCCTAGCCTGACGATACTGTTGTTCCGTGAGTATTTCCTTATAGGCTAAATCCGTTTCGCCGGGATCGACGACTATATATGCAGCGAAGTAAAGAACCTTTTCCAGGTTCCTAGGGGATATATTCAACACGAGACCCATTCTGCTGGGAATCCCCTTAAAATACCATATATGAGACACAGGGGCAGCTAATTCAATATGCCCCATTCTCTCTCTTCTGACCTTTGCCTTAGTAACTTCCACACCGCAGCGGTCACAAATAATTCCCTTAAACCTAATCCTTTTATATTTTCCACAATGACATTCCCAGTCCTTGGTGGGTCCGAATATTTTCTCACAAAAAAGTCCATCTTTTTCTGGTTTCAATGTTCTATAATTAATTGTTTCCGGTTTTTTGACTTCTCCTCGAGACCAGCTTCTTATCTTCTCTGTAGATGCTAAACTGATTCGAAGGGATTCAAAATTGTTCAATTCCTGCATATTCTACCTCCTAAAGGGTCTCCTCATCGCTATCAAAGTCGCTTTCTAAAGCTCCGTCATTCTCATCGTCGTCATCATGGTCTTCCGACTCTTGATTGCCGGAGTCTTCGCTAAAGCCTGCCTCGGCTTCGAAGATTTCATCCTCTACCACCACACCTTCTATGTCGTTAAAGGCCTCTATTCCTGAGAGATCTTCATACTCGGTGGATTCTTTAATGTCTATTATTTCATTACTTTCCGTAAGAACTTTGACATCTAGTGCCAGACTTTGCATTTCCTTTATCAGGACCTTGAAGGATTCAGGAATACCCGGTTCAGGTATATTTTCACCTTTGACTATAGCTTCATAGGTTTTAACCCTTCCTACAACGTCATCGGATTTTACCGTCAATATCTCCTGAAGCGTATAGGAAGCCCCATAGGCCTCCAGGGCCCATACTTCCATTTCACCGAACCTTTGGCCGCCAAATTGCGCCTTTCCTCCAAGGGGCTGCTGGGTTACCAAAGAATAAGGGCCTGTGCTTCTAGCATGGATCTTGTCATCCACCAAGTGGTGGAGCTTCAACATATACATATATCCTACTGTAACTGGATTATCAAAGGGTTCACCTGTCCTTCCATCCCGCAAAATTAATTTTCCGCTTTCCGGATAACCACATTCCTTTATCAGCTCAATAATGTCCAGTTCACTTGCACCATCGAACACAGGGGTTGAGATATACCAGTCCTTGTACTTTGCAGCAAGACCTAAATGAGTCTCCAGCACCTGGCCTATATTCATACGGGAAGGTACCCCCAGGGGATTTAACATTACTTCCAAAGCGGTGCCATCCTCCATGAAGGGCATATCCTCTTCTGGTAAAATTCTGGAAATAACCCCCTTGTTACCATGACGGCCAGCCATCTTGTCACCTACGCTAATTTTGCGCTTGGTTGCAACATAGCAACGGACCAATTTATTCACACCAGGTGGCAGCTCATCGCCTTTTTCCCTAGAAAACACTTTAACATCTACTACTATTCCGGTTTCGCCGTGGGGGACCCTCAAGGATGTATCCCTAACCTCCCTGGCCTTTTCACCGAAAATTGCCCTTAGAAGCCTTTCCTCTGCAGTAAGCTCCGTCTCTCCCTTTGGTGTCACCTTACCGACTAAAATGTCTGAGGAACTGACCTCAGCACCTATGCGAACGATACCTTCTTCATCAAGGTCTTTTAGTACATCCTCACCAACATTGGGAATATCCTTGGTAATTTCTTCAGGACCTAATTTAGTATCCCTGGCTTCAGATTCATATTCCTCTATATGAAGTGAGGTGAGAGAGTCGTCCATAATCAATCGTTCATTTAGAATGATGGCATCCTCGTAATTATATCCTTCCCAGGTCATAAATCCTATAAGGAGGTTTCTCCCTAATGCAATTTCCCCCATTTCTGTGGAGGGTCCATCGGCAATTACTTCCCCTGCCTCTATGTGCTCACCATGATTTACTATAGGCTTTTGGTTAATGCAGGTACCCTGGTTAGAGCGTTTGAATTTCAACATTTTGTATTCATCCACTCCATTATCCCTATCCCTGCGCACCTTTATCCTGCCGGCATCCACATATTCCACTGTCCCTGGTTCTTTAGCCAAAACTACAACACCTGAATCTCTGGCAGCAATCCATTCCATTCCCGTGCCAATTCTCGGGGTATCGGTAATCAGAAGAGGTACAGCCTGCCTTTGCATATTGGATCCCATCAGGGCCCTATTGGCATCATCATTTTCCAAAAATGGAATCATAGCAGTAGCTACGGATACTACCTGCTTGGGGGACACATCCATGTAATCAGGTTCCCCTTTGAGGACCAGATCTAGCTGGCCTCCGGGTTTTCTGACTACCACCCGGTTATTGAGAAAATGCCCTTCACTATCTAAAGGTTCATTTGCTTGTGCAATGATTATCTGTTCTTCCTCATCAGCGGTTAGATATTGGATTTCCTCAGTAACTCTTCCCTTGGTCTTATCTACTATCCTATAGGGGGTTTCTATAAATCCATATTCATTAATCCTGCCATAGGTGGTTAGAGAACCTATAAGTCCAATATTTGGCCCTTCCGGGGTTTCTATGGGGCACATTCTTCCATAGTGAGAATGGTGGACATCCCTTACCTCAAATCCTGCCCTTTCCCTGGATAAGCCTCCTGGGCCCAGAGCCGACAACCTTCTCTTGTGGGTCAACTCCGCCAGTGGGTTTGTCTGATCCATAAATTGTGATAGCTGGCTACTCCCGAAGAATTCCTTAATTGCTGCTGTTACAGGTCTTATATTCATAAGGGCCTGGGGGGTAGTCACTTCTATATCCTGGATGGTCATTCTTTCCTTAACCACCCTTTCCATCCGGGCTAAACCTATCCGGAATTGGTTCTGCAAAAGCTCACCCACCGTCCTCAGCCTTCTGTTACCCAAATGGTCAATATCATCTACCAAGCCTATTCCATCATCAAGGTTT
>CAZMMB010000186.1:0-3564 GCA_964567325.1 uncultured Oscillospiraceae bacterium | reverse complement strand
GGAGATGGGGCTGGATGGATTAAAACAGGAGTTGGTGTAATTAACAAGAGCACCTTTGTACTGGATCGATATCATCTAAATAAGGCCGTGAAGGTTGCAGGGACACATATCGAGAATGGAGAAAGGGAGCTGTGGCGAGCCATTAGAGAAGAAGACAAAGAATATCTAAAGGTAGTATTTGATACAATCCTAGATGAAACAGAATCAGAAACAAAGGTTGAAGCAGTAAGAAAAGCTAGGACATACATAGTCAATCATTGGGCGAGTCTAAAACACCACTATACCAAAGAATATACGGGTTGCAGCGCAGAAGGGCACATCAGCCATATATATTCCGATCGGCTCAGTTCTAGGCCGCTTGGATGGAGCCGAAAAGGTGTAGATCAGATGGCAAGGCTCCGAGTGTTTACAGCAAACGGCGGGAGCGTTTATGCTATCGCATTGAAAAAGAAGCAGGAGCGAAAAAAAGAAGAACGAATCGCAGAACTGGATCTAAAGATCAACCGAAACAAGCTGAGGAAAGCCAGTGGAGAGCTGATAGACAATCTGCCAGCACTGAATTCCGGGAGGAGGACGCAACTGGCAGTAATTTTAAGGGGAATTAGAGGTATCTAAACTGAACTGATATTCTAACAATGGGGAAACTTTCATTTGTTCTTTCCCATCCTAACTTGACGCGATCAAGATAAGCTGGAATTGCGGCCTAAACTCCAGTATGATATAATCTTTCTGTCGAAAGAAACTATAGGAAGGAAGGTGTTTCCTTTGAAAGATGACTTTAGCAATAAGGGGAATGGTGACAATCAGAAAGAAATTGATGATTTTCTAAGTAAATTCGATGAGATGAAAAAAAGTTTCAAAGCCGGTGACGACGCCCGAAAGGCGGAGGAGCCTGCGGACAACAATAAAAGAACCGAAGATTCTCCCATATCTCCCAGGCGGGCAGAAAGGCTTGAAAGGGTGCGGTCAAGACGAAAGGCACCAACAGAAAACAATATGGCCAAGAAAACAAAGAAAACAAAGAAGAAGAAAAAATACAAGATAAACTTTAAACGGTTGGCTTTGCTGGCAATAATCCTGATAATGCTGGCATTTGCAGCTGTAGGCGCCTGGGCCCTGACAATAATCAGCGATACCCCACCGATTAATGCCGACAACATTTATTCCATGCTGGCGGAGAACTCTATAATCTATGATGATGAAGGAAATGAATTAGAAAGCCTGTTCGACAAGGGAGAAGGTCTCAGAACTAATTTAAATTTCACAGAGATGCCCGATGACTTGCTGAATGCCTTTATTGCCATAGAGGACAAGACCTTCTGGGAGCACCAAGGCTTCAATATAATACGCATATTCGGTGCCATTTTTGACAGCATCACATCCGGCGGTTCCATAAAAGGGACCAGTACCATCAGCCAACAACTAGCCAGAAATTTATACCTGCCCGAAACCAAAAGTGTGCGCGATTTAAGCAGAAAGGTGCAGGAAGCCTATTACGCAGTACAGCTAGAAAAACAGCTTTCAAAAGAGCAGATAATCGAAGCATATTTGAATACTATCTACTTGGGAAGTGGGGCTTACGGCATACAAGCCGCTTCCAAAACATATTTCTCAAAAGATGTAAGCGAACTAACTCTGGCCGAATGTGCCGTACTTGCCAGTATACCCAAAAGCCCAACACGGAACTCTCCTCTTAAGAAGTTGCACAACGAGGACATCGATAATCCAGACTCCTTAGACTTTATTTATCGAGGTGAAACCTATAGCTTATTATATCAGGATGACTTCAAAGACAGACAGGTGTTGGTTTTATCTTTCATGAAAGATCAAGGTAAAATTGATGAAGATATCTATGAGACCGCTATGGAACAGGACATAAGGGATTCTATCAACCCGGACATAAGTACATCAGAAGATATCAGCTCCTATTTCGCGGACTATGTGATAAGAGATGTAACAGAAGGACTCATGTACGAGTACGACATAGATGAGGTTGATGCCAGGGACATGATTTACAATGGAGGCCTGCGCATATATAGCACCTTAAATGTCAATATGCAAAGGATAATTGAAGCTGAATATAAAAACAGCAGCAACTTTCCAACAGTGACGGGCAGGGGATTAAATAAAGACAAGGAGGGAAATGCCAGAGACTCATCAAACAAAATCATACTTTATGAGTATAAAAATATGTTTGATCAGGAAGGAAATTTCACCCTTACACCTGATGAATACTCTATAAACGAAGATGGGTCTATGACAATTTTCAAAGGGAAGCGGTTAAATATCTTCAAGATCGAAGTAAACAAGAATGTAGAGTACAGCCTTGAGTTCAAGGGAATTTACACCATAGAAGATGGCGTGTTTTACACAATCTCTGCCGGCTATATATTGATTCCCAATCAATACAAGACTAGGGATGATGATGGGAACTTAGTTATAAGTAAAGAATTCTTTGAAGAAGATAATTTCCCCTTTAAAATGGTGGATGAGGGAATGGTAATCCCCAGCGGCTACTATCAGTTGAAAGCCAAGGTGTTGCAACCCCAATCAGCCATGGTGATAACAGATTATAAAACGGGAGCAATAAAAGCTATGGCCGGGGGGAGGAGCCTGAGTGGCAAACAACTCTTCAACAGGGCCACGGCGACCAGGCAACCGGGGTCTGCTATAAAGCCCATGGCTGTCTACGGGCCTGCCCTGCAAAGGACCGCGGACATGGTGAAGAACAATTCTTTAGATTCTGGGATTAGGGCATGGACAGCAGGATCTGTGATAGATGATGCTCCCTTGGTCCTAAACGGTAAACTGTGGCCAAAAAATTGGTATGCCGGTTACAAGGGACTGTATACTTTGCGCCAATCAGTAGAGCAATCTGTTAATGTTAACGCTGTTAAAGTCCTTACAGATATTGGACCAGGGACCTCTCTCGCCTTTCTGAAAAAAATTGGAGTTACTAGCGTTGTGGAAAGCGGAAGTACCAACGATATGAATGCTGCGGCCTTAGCCTTGGGGGGAATGACCAATGGCATTTCACCCCTGCAAATGGTGGCTGGTTATGGAACTTTTGCCAACCAAGGTGTTTACATTGAACCCATTTCCTACACCTCTGTGACAAACAAAAGGGGGGAAGTTCTCCTTGAAAACGAAGCTAAAAAGCAAATGGCCATGGACAGGGAAGTAGCCTTCATTATGACCGATATTCTCAGGTCAACAGTTTCCAGCGGAATAGCTAGTGCAGCCTCAATAGGTTCCCACGTCGTGGCGGGCAAAACAGGGACTACAACAGATAATTACGATGCCTGGTTTGTAGGGATGAGCCCCCATTATGCCGGTGCCCTTTGGATAGGGAACGATATAAACCTAGAGCTATCCCAGGGTAGTGTAGCCGCAGCAAGGTTGTGGAGCAAAATAATGAAACAGGTCCACCAAGGACTTCCTCAAGGTAGTTTCCCTAAAGCCGACAATATTGTAAGCGTACAGATTGATACCAAGTCTGGAAAGCTCCCATCGGAATTATCCGCACTTGACCCCCGGGGAACCGTTCGCAGTGAATATTTTATC
>CAZMMB010000185.1:0-3570 GCA_964567325.1 uncultured Oscillospiraceae bacterium | reverse complement strand
TCTCTACTTACTTTGTAAGTAGGACTAGGGCTTCAGCCTTTGGCCGATTGCCAGCTGATCTCATCTGCTGACTGAACGGATTCTGGCTTCCAAAATAATCCGTTCAGCAGCCCTAATTATATCACTTGCTTATTTTTCTGCAAGCCACATAAAAATATTAACAGGGTAATCGGATAAAAGTCTAAAAGATTTAAAGGGTGTTGCTATTCTATTCAAACATGAATTGCTTTTTAGTGTAAAAATGAGCAAAATTGCAAGTATGGTGGGAGATTATCTGTGATTACCCAAGATGTCATGAATATATGCAAGATATCTATTGTATAACTGCATAACCTGTATTAATATGCAAAAACCCCTCACCAAACTTGATTTTTTGCACAGCAAGCCGCTGGCAACCGGCTGCGCCGGTTTATTTTTCTTTTATGCGATTATCTTGGAATATTGACAAGCCTGAAACACAATAGTAAGCTATAGTTCAGTAAACGAGAGGGGAAATTGACGAAATGCTAGGGGTTCTAGTAAATACAGCAGCAGTAATCTTGGGAAGCATAATAGGCTGGGTTTTTGATAAGGGAATAGGCGAGAAGTTTAAAGAAGCAATTATGACAGGAATAGGCCTTTGCACAATCTATATTGGAATATCAGGTACCCTGAAGGGAGAGAATACTCTTGTCCTCATATTTTCAATTATATTGGGGGCCTTGGTGGGAACGTCTATAGATTTAGATGGCAAAATCAACAAGCTGGGGGATAGGATTGAGAAGACCGCTAAAATCCAAGAGACTAAAAGCCGTTCATTCGCAGGAGGCTTTATAGCCGCTAGTCTGCTTTTCTGCGTAGGTGCAATGGCTATTGTTGGTTCTATAAATGCAGGCCTTAACGGAGATAATGAAATGCTATTTACAAAATCCATATTGGATTTCATTTCATCAATTATATTGACTGCCAGCTTGGGAATAGGGGTAATCCTTGCCGCTGCTATTGTCTTTATTTTTCAAGGATCTATAGTTATGCTTGCCCAATACCTAGAGCCTATTCTCACCCAATCTGCAATTGCGGAAATAACATGTGCAGGTTCTTTGTTGATATTAGCCCTGGGATTTAATTTGCTCAAGCTTGCAAGAATCAAAGTTGCAAACTATCTTCCGGCACTAATATTGGCTCCTTTGATTTCTTGGCTAGCAACAGAGTTTATAATATAAAAAAGGAGAAGGCATAGGGGAAATGGATGATAATGTAGGAAGATACTATATGGAAGATGGACAGGTTAAAGAGACCCAAAAATCACTAGGCATTGGTCCAAATGACGGGATAATGATTTACGATGTTGTTCGTATAATAAATGGGGTTCCCCTGTTTTTCGAAGACGATTACCAAAGAACCCGACGATAGTTAAAGGCTATTGGAAAGGTATGCAGTATAAGTGCATTAGAAATGGAAGAACAAATTCATAGGATTGCTGATTTAAATAAAAATCAAAATTGCAATGTAAAATTCATAATGTTTACCCTTGCTGGGGCTCCAAAAACTATTGGATATATAAGCAAAAGCTATTATCCAACCATTGAGGAAACCATGAAAGGGGCAGCAGTGGGGCTTTTCTTTTTAGAAAGAGAAAATCCCAATATAAAACTAGTCAACAATGATTACCGGCATAAAATTAACCGAATCAAGAAGGAAAAAAATTTCTTCGAGATATTTTTGATTGACAGGGATGGTAATGTAAATGAAGGTGGTACATCAAATATTTTTTTTATAAAAAAAGGAAAGGTCTATACTGCACCGGAAGAAAAGATATTAAAGGGTATTACCCGCATGCATGTCATTGAATCCTGCAAGGCAATAAAGCTGGATGTAATAGAGGCGGCAATCCCCCTAAAAAATGTTTGGGAAGCCGATGCCGTTTTCTTATCCGGTACATCGCCCAAGGTCATGCCAGTATCTTCAATAGATGACATGAATTTTGATTCAACAAAGCACCCAATCATTAAATCCATTCGGGAAGCTTTTGATGCTAAGATAGAAAAATATATTTCAGCTAGGCAGTAGGGTTAGGTAGCCAGGCATTTTGAAAGCATATATTTTTGAAAATGTCTGATTTATTGATTTAAATTGCCATGTTTTGTGGTATAAGATACAGAAACGGAAAGGAAGGATGTGCTGGCCTTTGGAAAGCGTGAAAGGATCCAAACCTGTTATCTTAGTTGTAGATGACACCATTGATAACATTTTACTTCTCAATGAGATTTTAAGAAATGAATACAGTATAAAGGTCGCAACAAATGGTGCAATCGCTTTACAGGTGGCCAAAAAGACCATGCCAGACATTATACTAATGGATGTAATGATGCCGGTTATGGATGGCTATGAGGCGTGCAGAAGACTCAAACAAGATGGGACCCTTAAGGATATACCCCTCCTGTTTTTGACTGCTAAAGCTGAGGATGATGATGAAAAAAAAGGCTTTGAATTAGGGGCAGCGGATTACATAACAAAACCGGTCAATCCTTCGATTTTATTGGCGCGAATTAAAACCCACCTGACATTGAAAAAAGCTAGCGATATTTTAAAAGACCAAAATGAATACCTAAACAAAGAGGTCCAAAAGCGGACAGAGGATATTACCCTTATGCAGGAGGCTTCTATTATGGCAATGGCTGCCCTTGCTGAAATTAGGGACAATGAGACTGGCCATCACTTGAGGAGGACCAGACTTTATATCCGAGAACTAGCCGAGTACATGGGCACCATGGACAAATATAAGAGGGAATTGCAAACAGAAAGAATTAGAACCATAGTAATATCTTCTCCCTTGCATGACATAGGCAAGATTGGTATTCCAGATGATATCCTATTAAAGCCTGGCCCCCTAACCCATGAAGAATATGAAGTTATGAAGAGGCATACTGTTTTGGGAAGGGATGCAATTTTGAAGGCAGAGAAATTGATAGGAGTGAAAAGAACTTTTTTGTCTTGCGCTAGGGAAATTGCCTTTTCCCACCATGAAAAATGGAATGGAAGTGGATATCCAGCTGGCCTATCCAAGGAGGATATTCCCCTGCCTGCAAGGCTTATGGCCCTAGTAGATGCCTACGATGCGTTGACTTCTAAACGCGTTTACAAGGATGCTGTAGCCCATGAGGAAGCAGTATCCATTATTGAAGCCGATTCAGGTAGTCACTTTGACCCTGATGTGGTGACCGCCTTTCTATTTCTGAAAGATAAGTTCAAGCGTATTTCCGAAAAACATAAAAATTTAACATCTCTTTTGGCAAGATAGACATAAGGGGGTTCATTATTCTTGGCTGCTAGGATACCGTTAAACAAAAGAATAGGATTTGTTATAGCTGCGATGCTAATCATAGGTGGTTTGATAATTGGAACGGCATCAGTTATTTACATAGACAATAACAATAGGGGTATAATCAGCGAAATAAGAAATACCCTCAGCAAGAATGCCTTGGTTACACTGGAAACATATTTTGATTATTACAGGCTTGAATCGAAAATAACCTGTGAAAGGCTAGCCGCAAGCAATGAAATAAAGGACGCATATGAGGACCAAAGCCA
>CAZMMB010000184.1:0-3618 GCA_964567325.1 uncultured Oscillospiraceae bacterium | reverse complement strand
GTGGGGTCAGGTTGGGTGTAAGTGTGATAATATGCCGCGATTACGCAGATAAATAAAAATTTGATGGGGTGATAATATGCCGCAGCTCAGCAAGGGTGGTAAATTCATTTTTGGAAAATCGTTAATTCGTGACGGATTTTTGATCCAATTGCCATCACAGGCGGTCAAAGAATACAGCATTGCAGCGGAAGGGAGAGTATATTTGTTTACAGGCAGCAAGACCACAGGCGGCTTTTGTGTGACGCGGAAGGGGCTGCTGTATCCCTCAAAAATCGGTAATATTCTTAGAGATACACCCGCATTACTGAAATATGAATTGCGGGAAGGTGAGTTTGTTCCCTACAAAGGACGTTTCTACTGTTGGATAAATATTTATCCGGACGGAATGATTACTCTGCCTGTTGAAGCGGCGGCTTTTTTGCAATTAACCATAGGTGCAGAGCTCTTATCAATTAGGAGCAGCGATATTGCTTTCGTTATGGGTGCAAAAGGACCGTTACTGGAGAAAGCAGAGAACTACGACGGTGTCATCGCGGTGTTTTAGGGTGTCAAATTTCAACTTGTCTGTAAAGTTATACATAAAAAGCAAGGCGCCCTACGTTGTAAGAAATTTTCTTTGTAGCTAAATTATTTATGAGTTAGCAGAGGAGTAGCATATTGGATGAATTTTTTTACAGCAGATGATGATGTATTTAGTGATAGAATAGCAATACCAAATAAATATTATATGCTGTGGTGGCTCAAGTGGAAGTTTTATAACATCACATTGCCACATTTTTGTATCTCAAGAATATTCCTTAGAGGAGATTGCAAAGAAAACCCATGTTGCTTCAACACGTGAGGCATATAAAGCTCTAGGGAAAGCTCCTCATGAATATCGAAATGCCGCTGAAGCCATGTTACGTCGTATAATTAAAGGAAAAGGACTATATCATATAAATAATGTTGTAGATATAAACAATTTAATTCCAATTAAGTGTACTTTGAACCAAACAAGCCAGAACAATATGTGTTCAATAAAGGTTCTTTTATTAGGCAAATAATTAAGCAGGCAATAAGCTGAAGAGCTAAAGACTTATAGTATTGATTATCAAGACCCCAAATGTTAAGGTATTTTGAGTTTATCTAATAATTAAAAAATAAGATGAAAACAAAGTTGTTTGCTCTTGATTTCAGGAGTAGGCAACTTTTTTATATAGAAAAATTGACCATCATTTGCGATACAAAAGTGGGACTGGCCCTTCCTTCTTACAAAATTGTAAGACATATGTCAGTTATTATTCATCTTCTCGTAAGACCTGCCTTGTAAAATTGTAATTAAGAATACGATTTTATATATAGGCTATAGAAAGGTGAATTAAATGTTGAAAAAAAAAGCGATAATCATGGCAGTGGGCGTAATAATACTAATGAGCAGTACGGTTATTTTTGCCCGATCGGATATACGATTTATAGTGGTAAACACTTGGAGTCATTTAACAACAAGGCCCGACCTAGATCGAATTAATATAGAGGATCAAAAATTAAATCAAGTAAGTATGGAAGACATTAAAAACAATCAAACAGAGATCACATACAATAACACCTTAGCGTTAATTAGTGAAGATTATCCTATTAATGAGAATATGGAATTTGAGCTCATTCGTTATAAGGATACGGATGTGCAAATGGATAAAGCCCTCTTAGGCCCTTATGAGGCATTAAGTGATGATGTTAAAAGTAGAACAGGGGATAATCTATATATAAAATCAAGCTACCGTTCAAATGAGCAGCAAGAAATATTACATTCACAAGATATGCAAACGGCGGCTATTCCAGGAACTAGCGAGCATGAAACGGGACTAGCCCTAGATGTTTATATTGAGTTTTTTGCAGGGAATGGATTTCTTAAATCTCAAGCAGGCCAGTATGTTAATGAGTATAGTTGGAAACATGGTTTCATTATCCGCTATCCAGTCTTTAAAAGAAGGATTACAGGGATAAGATTTGAGCCTTGGCATATTAGGTATGTAGGGAAGCCGCACGCTGAAATTATAAGTAAAAGTGGAATGACATTTGAAGAATATATTCAAGCCTTAGAAATAAATCGGTTTTTTACATCACAAAGATTTATAATTAGTAGGCAAAGTGGGGAAGTGCTTTTAATACCAGATTTTCTAACAGAAATAGTTGTTTCCCCGGATAATATGGGAAATTATATAATAACAGGTATCCTTTCTAATGATGATAAAAATCAGGATAATTGAATAAAGCGTTGTTCCCTTAGATAATTAGCCATCACTTCGTTTTCCTCAGTAGTCATCAATCCTTTTGAAGATGGCAAGGGTAAAGTTGTTGTTTTGGCTGGGTGGATGTAGTATAATTTTAATTCGGTTATGAGAGATAAGCTGAATAGCATGAGCGAACGGAAGGAGCATACCATGAAAAAAGCTGTATTCGTTGTCCTGGGATGCCTGTTCTTTGTCTGTGGCTGGATTGGTGCGTTCTTGCCGGTACTACCGACAACACCCTTCCTACTTTTGGCCGCCGCCTGCTTTGCCAGAGGCTCCACGCGGTTCAATCAGTGGTTTTTGAAAACGCAGCTATACAAAAGATATTTACAGAGCTACATTGAGCGTCGCGAGATGACGCTCAAAAACAAGCTGATAATTTGCGTTTTCGCCACAACAATGATGATGATTGCCTTTTTTGTGATACACAACTGGATAGGCCGGATTATCATTCTCTGTTTGGTTGTATTAAAATATTACTATTTTACATTTCGCATTAAAACAGTAAAAAACGGCGGTATGGTATCAAGAGGGTCGATAAAATGATTCTTCTACAATCCCCCTCATTTTGCAAATTAGAAGCATAAGGCGGCGGAATGGCATAAACATTCCTTCAGATTTGCCCTTGCCACGACTGATAATTTTAATGCTGCAACGGTAGATTGCAATAGGTGCGCCATAAAAACATCATAAGTTTATTTGACATTATGCTTATTTCGCATTACTCCTTTTAATTTTTTGATATGCCCTTATAGCAAATAAAAGAATTAAATAAATGATAACTTAGTCAAGTAAAAATCCTAAAAGAAATATATATGTATTTCAAATCCCTGTTTATCTTTATCATATCATGGGTTTTGGGAGTTGGTTGGGTAGGTGTTGATGGGATACATTTTTGTTCTATTCCATCAATTTAATTCTGGTATGGTATTTGCCGTTAGCCCTATGCCCTGCGGTGAACACTATGTTGAACCTATTGCACGTAACTTTCAGGAGTTTTTATCACTCGTGCTTTTTTGTAAAGGTGTCAGCCCGTTAGAACAAATTAGCTACATTGACGAAGGACAGTTTTCAGAGATGCTGAAATCAGAAGAATAAATAATTGGCCAGCACTAGATGCTGCACTGAATGCTTTGCGTAAAGAATTTGGAATTGAAGCCCAGTCAAATGCTTATCAATATGTGAAAAGCTTACAAGTAGATTTTGACTATTCAACGATCCCATATTCGGAGGAGTATTACGATACATTAGGCATAGAGAGATAAACATGAATTTGTCTTGCATATTATAACTGTGAATTATTTTGTATTGGCAATCTACAAAGGTAGATTGCTAATATTTTAGGATA
>CAZMMB010000183.1:0-3696 GCA_964567325.1 uncultured Oscillospiraceae bacterium | reverse complement strand
ATATCCTTGTTTTTGCACTGAGGAAAGCCTTCAGGAGATGAGGGCAAGACAGGATAAAGGGGGGGAAAACCCAGGCTATTACGGCAAATTCGCCTCATGTAGAGATTTAAGCATAGAGGAGGTTGAGGCAAAGATTACTGAGGGCCATAAGTTCGTCCTCCGATTCCGCTCCCATGGAGACCCAGATAGGAGTATGCAAATAGAGGATGGAATAAGGGGGCAATTGTCCATGCCTGAAAATTATCAAGATATAGTACTTTTAAAGGCCAATGGCATACCAACCTATCATTTTGCCCATGTGATAGACGACCACCTCATGGGAACCACCCATGTGGTAAGGGGGGAGGAATGGCTTTCATCCCTGCCAATTCACCTAGCCTTGTTTTCAGCATTGGATTTGCCCCTACCTATATATTGCCATACAGGCGTCCTGATGAAAATGGATGGGGGAAAGAGGCGCAAGCTTTCTAAGCGAAAAGATCCCGAACTATCTCTTGACTACTATCGAGGCTTGGGCTACCACCCCAAGGCAATAGAAGAATACCTGCTTACCATATTAAATTCCAATTACGAAGAATGGCGGCAAGAAAACCCCTTCCTAGCAACCAAGGAATTCGCATTTTCCTTAATGAAAATGAGCAGCTCCGGTACCTTGTTTGACATAGATAAGCTCAATGATGTAAGTAAGGAGGTCCTAGTGAAATTAGACGAGGGAGAACTTTACGACTTTCTTCTGACTTGGGCCCGGGAATATCGGCCCCAATTAACAGACCTTTTCACTAGCAAAAAAGATATGCTCCTTCGCATCCTTGCCATGGACAGGCAGGGACAAAAGCCCCGCAAGGACCTGATCTTTGGGGACCAGATCTTCGAATTTATCAGCTACTTTTTCGATGGGTACTACAAGGCCCAGGACCCCTATCCAAAGGAGGTCCCCCCTTCTGATATAAGGAATATTTTAAAATCATATGGAGTAAATTATAGCTATAAGGATACCCAGTCTGAATGGTTTGGGAAAATCCGCAACTTAGCAACTGATCTAGGCTATGCAGGAAGGCCCAAAGAATTTAAAAAGAATCCAGACCTTTATAAAGGACATGTTGGCCATGTAAGCACCGTAATAAGAATCGCCCTTATGGGAAGGGCTTCTTCTCCCGACCTTTGGGAAATTCAACAAATACTTGGAGAGGAACAAACCCTGTCACGGATCAATAATGCCCTAGAGAAAATGTAGTTTTATTCACACAACAAGATACTTGCGAATATCCTATACTACAATTTATATCTAAATATTTTGTAGAAGCAGGTGATTAATAATGTCGGGTAGATGTGGTGGGCTCCTAGGTGGAGCAGAAGGAATTGATACCAGTTTACTGTTTTTCTTCTTATTGCTGGTTATCATATTCTGTAACTGTTACTAAAGGCGATGGCTCGTAAACCTGAGGGTAAACGAGCCTTCCATTTAATTACTGTTGGACAAGTCCTCTTCTCTGTATTTAAACAAACTAAAAGGTCCAGCTATTTCAATATCCCATGCTTTCAGCATCCTCCAGGCTACCATGTTATCAATATCTGCAGAAACATCTATTAGCTTGTTGTCCAATTTCCCTCTATTGTCTTTTATGTAAAGGGCTGAAAGGGCTTGGACCGCAAAGCTCATGTCCATAACTTCCGCAGGGTGACCATCCGCCGCAGCAATGTTCACCAGCCTGCCCTCACCTATTACGCATACAGACCTTCCATTAGTTAACTTATATCCTGTAAGATTCTTTCTCAGTTCCTTCTTCTCTACACAAGCCGTCTCAAGGGCTTCCATGTCTATCTCCACATTGAAGTGGCCCGCATTAGCCAATATAGCCAGGTCCTTCATTTTCAACATGTGGTCTAAGCCTATTACCTTCTTGTTGCCCGTGGCGGATACAAATATATCGCCTAAGGGAGCAGCCTTGTCCATGGTCATGACTTCAAATCCATCCATGATGGCCTCAATTGACGCAACCGGGTCTATTTCCGTGACTATGACCCTAGCGCCCAGCGCCTTTGCCCGCATGGCTATGCCCTTTGAACACCAGCCGTAGCCCCCCACCACTACTTGCTTACCGGCTATAATTAAATTTGTATTCCTCATTATGCTATCCCAGGTAGACTGGCCTGTCCCATACCTATTATCAAAGAAGTGCTTGCATTTTGCATCGTTAACAGCCACCATGGGAAACTTCAGGACCCCTTCCTTTTCCATAGCCTTGATTCGTATTACTCCTGTGGTCGTCTCCTCGCAGCCCCCCCATACCTCTTCAGCCAAGTCTCGCCGGCTCCTATGAAGGATAGAAATCAAGTCCCCTCCATCGTCAATTATTATATTGGCTTTATGGGAAAGGGCCATTTCCAAATGATTATGGTATTCTTCTTCATTAGCATTATGATAGGCAAAAACGCTCAAACCCTCATGTGCTAAAGCCGCAGCCACATCGTCCTGGGTCGATAGAACATTGCTTCCTGTTATGGCCATCTGGGCCCCTCCAGCAGCTAATACTTCACAGAGATAGGCAGTTTTAGCTTCTAAGTGAATTGAAAGGGTGATTTTCGTCCCCTCAAAAGGCCTGTCTTTTTCAAATTCTTCCCTTAGACCCCTTAGAAGTGGCATATGGGCTGCTACCCAATCAATCTTCTGCCTGCCTGAGGGGGCTAAGGAAATGTCCCTTACTTGGTATTTCTTCATACACTACTCCTAATCATTCCGCTTCATCGGTAAAGGGCTCTGATGCATCGAAATGTCCCATTAAACTTTCAACCTTTTCGCCCTTGACCAGAAACTGAACCTTGTCTACTTGGCTGCTTTCTTGAAATATGTGGCCGTTTTTTATAACTGTCTTAACTATCTGCCCTATAAAAAATCCCTCCTGCATAGAGCCCCCAGAAAGGGCATCAGCCAAGTCCACAATCATAAGGCTCTCATCGTCCTTACTCACATATACATCCTCGAAAAGCACATTTTCTGTGACAGCTGTCTCAGCTTCATCTAAATCAACATCTTTGAGGCCCTTTAGAATATCTAGCCACTGATTATCGCCATCTTCAACCTTATATTCGCGGGTGTCGACCAAGTAATGGTCTAAGTTTTCGTCCCCGGTATTAGCATATTGGGAATTTACGAAATATAAGTCTATTAGCACAGATGTGGAGGCGGGGTCCCCTTCCTTGTTCTCATTATCGCCATTCGTATTCTCAGACCCACAGCCGGCCACCACAGTCAATCCAAATATCAAAGTCAGCAAAACTATAGACACAATGCATTTCTTTAATCTCATCTCATTTCTTCTTTCCGGATAAAAGCTTATTATGACATCTTTTTTTCTATCAGGCTAGAGAGTCCTTCTGCTAGATTAGTGATTTCCCTTAAATCTTTCCCCTCTATCATTACTCTTATCAAAGGTTCCGTGCCCGAAGGCCTTATCAGTACCCTACCTTCCCCCGACATAATTTCTTCAATCCTTCTTATCTCTTCAGTTATTTCCCTGTCATTCCTATACTTTTTCTTGTTCTCGTTCTTCACCAGGGCATTTCTTAGAACCTGAGGATATATGGTTAGCTCATCAGCCAATTCAGAAAACTTTTTCCCACTATCTGTTATAGATTTTAAAAGTTGAAGCGCTGATAGGATCCCATCCCCGGTGGTGCTATGTTCTAGAAATATAA
>CAZMMB010000182.1:0-3724 GCA_964567325.1 uncultured Oscillospiraceae bacterium | reverse complement strand
CTCAGTAGTTCCTCCGTGGTTTCCATCTGTATTATCTTGCCTTTATTTATAATAACTACTTCTTCAATAACTGATGCCACCTCTTCAATAAGATGTGTGGAGATTATAGCTGTGAAGGGTTCTTTAATATATTTTTCTAAAAGTATCTTATAAAACAGATCTCTGTGGTTGGCATCCAAACACAAAACTGGCTCATCAAAGATTAAATATGGAGCATTACTAGATAGTGTCAACAAGAGCCTGAAGATAGAACCATACCCTGTTGAAAGGCTTTTAATCTTTTTATTTGTATTAAGTCCAAATTTATCGCTCATAACATCGAAGTATTCCCTATCGAAATTAGGAAAGAAAACTTTCATCCATTTCAACGCTTCTTTTACCTTCATCCTATCGGGATACAGATTCATTTCTCCCATCATGAAAACTTTACCTTGTGTTCGATTGTTTTCTATAGCATCTTCCCCGTCTATGAAGATCTCTCCTTCGTCAACAAATATCCTTCCGGTTATTGAGTTAAGCAAGGTAGTCTTCCCAGCCCCATTCCTGCCCAATAAACCATAAATTTTATTACCCGAAAAAGATAGGCTGACATTACTCAGCGCTTGGACATCACCATAGAACTTCACAATTTTTTTTGCCTCTATTCCTTTCATTGATCACATCCTCCTTTTATCATAGAGATGACTTCGTCAATTGTAATATTTAACTTTTTTGCTTCCGAAATAGCCTTGCTTATATAATTTTCATAAAATTCTCCTTTTCTTTTGTTTCTGATAGCTTTCCTCGCCCCTATGGTCACAAACATTCCTAAGCCTCTTTTTTTATATACCACACCGTCATCTACGAGAATATTAATCCCTTTTAAAGCTGTTGCTGGATTAACTTTATAGCGAATAGAAATTTCAGTTGTTGAAGGGACTTGGCTATCTTCCGGAAATGCCCCTGAAATTATCCCGTCTTCTATAAACTCGGCGATTTGGACAAATATAGGCTTTTCAATTAAAAAATCCATAGCACGGCACATCCTTCCTTCAGTATTATAAGTCGCTTTAAACGAATTAGTTTATTGTAATTTATGTTCTGAATGGTGAGTTAGTTAGTTACCCATGTAGTTAACTATATCAGCTTAATTGTTCTTGTCAATACTTTTAGAATAATAACTGGGCTAAGGGGTCATAAAAACGGGCCCCACAAGGAAAGGACCTGGAACTAAATTCTCGTGAGGGAATATAATGATGATACAACAATAACATATAATTTGAGGTGCAAAATGGACAATAATAAAAATAATATAGAAGCCTTTTCTATTCATAAGGACATCACTGCTGAGAATGCTTTAATAGAAAATATCAATTTACTAGGTCGGACTGGTTATATTACAATTTCCTATACTACTACAATGCGAAATCGCAAAAGTATAATGGTTGTGTCTTTAATTGTTACCAACGATACTAGATTGACAGACCAGTTCGGCGGTCCTATTTCAGCTAGGGATTTTAGAATCGGCATGGTAGTCAATGCAAGGTTTTCTGCTGCTATGACTAGAAGCAACCCCCCACAGTCAAGGGCTTTCGCTATTACAATAGTAAAAGAAAAAAGTACATCCTTGATTGAGGTAGCAAGAGTTATTAATGTGCGTACAATCGGTTCTACCGGGTACATTCTAACCGGCCAGCCAAGAAATCCAAACAAACAGATAGTATTTACCGTGGGCAGGAATAGTAAAATAGTAAACAAAGAAGGCAATCGCATTAGATTGATGGAAATTCTTCCAGGTCAAACCATAAGGGTAGAAAGGGAACCTTTCCAGACCTTAAGCATACCCCCTCAAACACCTGTTTTATGGGTTCAAATAATATCAAACCAACGCTAATCAAAAGTTATAAATAATCATTCGAAAAACATATAGCCTATCGCCAATGTCAAATGTTATTGACATTTCCAAGAACATTTTGTATCCTATGAATGTAAATAAGTTTTTACATTCATAGGGAGGGCACGGATATGAGAAAAATGGACGAAATGGAAATGGCAATATCCTTAAAAGCAGTAAAATGGGCGTGGGCTTATACAGTTATTTTTTTGTTTATCTGGACGATATATGATTATACCAAGCTAGGAAGCTTTAATTCTCTAGCTTTCATCTTATTGATTTCACAAAACATAATTAAAACGAGTACAGAGCTATACCTAAAGCGAAAGATGAGTAGAGATGAAAAATAACATTAAGTTTCTTCGAAGCCAGCTTAATTTAAGACAAGAGGATCTTGCAAACAAATTGGGAGTTACACGTCAAACAATTAATGCGATAGAAAATGATAAGTACAATCCTTCTCTTGAATTGGCGATGAAACTTGCCAAGTTATTTAACACTAGTGTAGAAGCAATTTTCCAATTAGACGATGAATAAATAGGTAAAAGTCGCCGTTTTGCTTTGTAGTAATTAGATTTTAAAAAACCTGAATATTTCTTTTTGGCAGAAGTTGTATGCTTAAATCATATTTAATTTTTGGCCATCCAAAAATATACTTGCCACCTTTTGTAACCTGTGGTATCAAATCACCTCATTCTACAATTCATATGGCCCATCTTTTCTTGGAAGCAATGTACGTATATAATCATGCATTTGGTTGAATTTTCCGGTCCTGATTTGTATTCGTTTCCCTAGATGCGATGCAAGATTCAATGCAAAATCCTTACATGCTTCCTTATCATACAATTGAATAGTGCTTAAAGGCATCACGCTAATGCCTTGCCTTTCAAGGATTGTAGCTCTTATCATACTCCTGCCCTGTTCATAGGGGCTACCGTGAAAGGCATAACTTTCATATTCAACTCCTATTTTTTCTGACTTAAAGTATAAATCGATAAAGCAGCGATTCTGCCCAAGCCGGCTCACCCCTTCATCGCCTAATTTAATTTCATAATTTGGCGTAATCCCTTTAAGGCCATAGCCACCAAGAGCAATAGGCAGCGCCAAAATCATATATGCCAAAGACTCCATTATGGATGCAGACCCATTCTCAATATACTTCAGTGCCCTGATAGCCTTTCGCCTTCCAAAGTGGCTCTGGGTTTTTACAATAAATGTCTGGAGCTTCCGCTTTGTGGTAATTGCGGAATGTGGTTCTCCGGGAAGGTGTGAACACAGTTGTAGACCAAGCAGGATTAACCTGTGTATGTCCAGTTTTGAAGCAAGCTGCAAAAACACCAGTTCTGGGGAAGCTAATCCTCCACCAGACTCTTTTATTATTGCCCCTGGAGGAAAACCTACCTTTGATGCATGTACTTTCCACCCATCTGGGTAATATCTATCATTGCGACGATAAAAAGATATGTGGATAAACTTTTCATCCAGAGCCCATGTAGGGATCACATGCTCAATATGGGGAATATCCCAGCGCCTTGCAGCTGTGTAATGGCTAATATAATATCTCATATCCCAATATTATACTATTATTACATATTGTTCAAGGTGATTTCATATTTATCCTCCATAACACCCACTTTTGTGCAAAATTTCAAGTTTGGTGAGGTTGATCGCTTGTATTTACCCCTTTATTGCCGGCTGCAGTGCAAAATTTCAAGTTTGGTGAGATTTTCCCCTCATCATATCCATATAATGGATGTTCTTTCTAACCAAAGCTGCATTTTTGCACATAAAGCCCGGAAATATGGCTATTCGATAAAATATTTCTAACCAAGGTCGCATTTTTGCACACCC
>CAZMMB010000181.1:0-3749 GCA_964567325.1 uncultured Oscillospiraceae bacterium | reverse complement strand
CTAAATAATCCTCTCCTTCTGTTACATAAGCCCCTAATGCTTTCAGCATTTCACTTATAGATTTTAATCTGTCGCTTTCTTTCATTTTCAAGCGCCCTGCCCCAACTATTCTGCTTTCGCCCTTGCAAAAACTTAGAAGCACAGCCAAAGGGGGGGCAAGATCCGGACATTGACTGATATCCGCGATGATCCCATGAAGCTTTGTCCCACATCCTCTAACCACCCCCTTTTCCACTTCAATAACTCTTCCACCGCATGAATGAATGAAATCAATAATTCTTTTATCTCCCTGCAAAGATTCAATATTCAACCCTGCACATTCCACAGGATACCCCAATGCACCAGCTACAAGAAAATAAGCTGCGGCTGAGAAATCTCCTTCTATACTATAGGAGCAGGGACTGTATTGTTGATTGCCCCGGACGCGGTACACTCCCTCATTTTTTTCATCAATTAGGATACCAAACTTCGACATTACCTTCACAGTCATATCTACATAAGGCTTAGACTCCAATTCTGTGGTCAAACGAATTTCGCTTGCATCATCTAACATGGGAAGTGCCATGAGCAATCCGGATACAAATTGTGAACTGACATTTCCGGGAATTTCATAAATCCCCGGCTTTAATGGCCCTTGCAACCTGATGCATTTATCTTCTGTTTGAATCATTGCACCGTTCTTTTCTAATGCATCTAACAATTCTTTCAAAGGGCGTTGAAATAGTCTTTCCGTCCCTGTTATTACCGTTTTTCGATTAGAGAGCAGGGCTAAAGGAATCATGAAGCGCAAAGTGGAACCGGATTCCCCACAGTTGAATGAAATCTCCTCATTGGAATTCCCGTTATTAGCATGGTGCGACTTTTCTTTAATACAGGCTTCCTCCCTATTGACAAGGTTAACTTTAATATAGTTCTTCCTTTCAGTAACAAGATCCACATTTTCGTTAGTATTGGGCATAATACCTGCATTTATCTTTAACTCCGTCTCTCCTTCATATTTCAATCCAAACGATTTCAAGGCCTCTAATGTGGCTAAAACATCTTCACTTCTCTGCTTTGTATTTTTAATCACGGTTCCCTTCCCCGCAAGAGCACCGCAGATTAACGCTCTATGAAAATAGCTCTTTGATGGTGGAACTGAAATGCGGGCTGGTACAGAAACAGCTAAAGATCCTCTTGTATCCTTTCTCTGGCCAAGGACTTTTATGGCAGAAGTAGCCCTTTGGTCTTTTAAAAGCTTTAGCAGATTCTCCTGAGATATGTTTTCAATAATGCTATCACCCATTTTTTTCACCAGGACAAGGCTGAGATTTTCACCCTCATTTTTTTTATCTGCCTTCATAGCATGGACTAGGTCCGGATATCCCCCTTGTGGTTTACAAGCGAATTCTATGGGAAAATCCGTTGGTAGATTGAAAGACCTTAACAGTTTTGCTATTCTGCCACCTGTGCCCTTTTCCGTCATTCCCATGTTTTCCCCTAACTGTGAAGCTAGGACCATACCTATAGACACAGCCTCCCCATGGCTATAATCTTTATAATCGCCCATCCTCTCAATTGCATGGCCAAAGCTATGACCAAAGTTAAGTTTCCTTCTTTCCCCTGTGTCCCTTTCGTCTTCCTCAACAAGAATGCGTTTTATATTGCAGCACCTGTAAATAATCTCTTCAATATGATTGCCAAGCCCATCTATGCCCCCTAAAGATTCTAGAAAAGCAAATAAGCTCTCATCATAAACGACACCGTATTTAACTACCTCCGCCATACCGTCCGATAGTCTCCCTCTGTCCAGAGTTGTCAACAAACCAGGATCTATTACTACTAAGGCAGGCTGGTGAAAAGCCCCTATCATGTTTTTCCCTGCTGATAAATCAATGGCGGTCTTACCACCGACTGATGAATCTACCTGTGCCAAAAGGGTTGTGGGCACCTGGACATAGGGCAAACCCCTCATGTACACAGCCGATGCGAAGCCTGCAATATCCCCCACAACTCCGCCACCGAAGGCAATAACTAAATGATCCCTGCGCACATTGAGGCGTGCCATCTCTTCGCATATCTCCTTTAAACAATCAATGTTTTTACTTTTCTCTCCCGGTTCTATTAAAATTGTATTGATCCGATAACCTGCCCTTTCTAAAGAACTAACAAGCAAACCCCCATGAAGTTCCCATACTTTATAATCGGAGACAACTAGAATATTTTCTGCAGCTGATACAGATTGAATTTTACCTCCAATGTTGTTTAATGAGCCTAACTCAATTTGTATTCTATAAGGTGCTGTCGGTAGCTTAACTGTTATTTCATACATTTTAATTATCCTTTCAAAAACATAAGGGAATGAAACAGTCTAATGAATCTTTTCTCTTGTGTACATATTTTAAAACCCCTTTCGGAGCCCCAAGGGAGTCCAACCTTTCGCCCGTATCCCCAGGTGTGCAATTTTTCGAGTTTTTTATCAATAATATGTCTATAATGTATTTTAGTTCAAATATATGTGCAATTCCTAGATTTGTTTTGATTATTTTTCGCACTTTATGCCTATGTTTACACCAAATCTATTCATTACTTGTAATTTTGCACACTGTCGTTGCAGAATGTTCAATTAGTTAATATTTCATTATCCCCCCTCAGACCGACCGGTCTATCAATTCAATAAATATTTCTAATAAAAAAAGAGGTTCCGACGATGAACCTCCAAGGATATATCCCTATTTTTATTCTAATTTCTAAAAAAGTTCATGCGTCGCGCAAATTCTATTATACCTAAAGTATCCAAAGCTAAAGTAAAAGCCTTGGAAAAAGTTGATAAAGAATTTTGCTGCGCTATAACTTTTTTTCATCACATTATCTTTCTTTTCTTAATATCTTTCATTACTTATACCACAGTGGGTACCTCATTGCAAGCATGTAACTGAGAATTATGAATATTTATTACCATAGAAATATAAATAAATACATATTTTTCCAATAAAGGTTTTTCGGAATATTAGCTAAATAACATTAAATATGAACTGTAACACAACAGAAACCGGTTGACAGTTCTGCCTCGCATAACTAGAATAAAATAGACATCAGAAAACTATCTATGTTCAATTAAGTGACATTTCTAAAGCGGGAGGATATATTTATGAAGCGATTGTTTTTCATTTTAATTTTGACTATTGCCTTGACCATAAATTTAACGATGCCAACCTTTGCACAAGCGCAGAGTGACAGCCAACAGAAGATACCGGTGCTGGTTGACGAACTGCCAATAGTTTTCGATGTGGAGCCTATAATTGAAAATGGCAGAACTTTGGTGCCGTTTCGTGCCATTGCTGAAGCCTTAAATGTGGAAGTCGATTGGGATGGTGACAAAAAGATAGTCAGTGCTGTCAATGACAATACTTCTGTGCAGCTGCAAATAGGCAGTAAAACAGCCTATCGTAATGGTGGTATCATAAATCTCGATGTTCCTCCCATAATTAGAGAAGGAAGGACATTGATCCCTTTGCGCTTTTTTAGTGAATCCTTTGACTGCGATGTCCTATGGGATGCCCCTAATAATACAGTCAGAATTTACTCTCCGCCTAGTGAAATGTCCATCACGGGTTTCTATGCATTGGGTGACAAACAAACTAGCAGCTGGACTAATCTTTTCGGAAAATCATATCCTGATGCAAATGTTGGAAATACTGATGTCATAAGCGATCTAGCCCTAGGCTGGTACAGTTTAGATAAGGATGGCAATCTGCTCACTAGAAGCA
>CAZMMB010000180.1:0-3779 GCA_964567325.1 uncultured Oscillospiraceae bacterium | reverse complement strand
CAAGTGGAGCCAAGGCTGATTGGGAACATTCTACGGCTGATATATGCCGATTGCAGACCCTAATTATTGGCGAGCTGAACAGATGGAAATCATGATCTTTAATGTTCCATCTTTACAAGTGCAAGGATTATGGATAGGTCCACTATATTTATCTTTGCACTTGTAAGATTCATAAATGGCCATAGCATAACATAGATACACTATTAATTCGAGTACTTGTGAGATTCATAAATGGCCATAATATTGTAAATATAGGCTTTTATGAATCGTTTAGCAAGCCTAAATTATGCACAGGATTACCTGGTGTTTTCTTGGCCACGGCTGTTACATGAGCTTGTAAAACTAAACTGAATTTCCGAGGTTGGTTATGGGCACTTTTACAAGTATGAACCTTTGTTAATGTGATTTTGACAAGGTCTATAGATTGATTTAAGAGTAGGCTAACAGAATATAGCCCCGCGGGTGGGAGAATGTGTAAATATTTACAAATATAACTTGACAGCCAAGCGCATGAAAAGTATAATGTAAATAAATGTAATTCCATTCATTTATGGGTCACAAAATTTATGCGGAAGAATTCATGCGGAGGGAGACAGATGAACAAAAAAATAAATACGATATTAGTTTTACTATCAATCCTATCTCTTTTTATAGGGACACTATCTATATCTTTTGCTGATGGCAAAACCCCCTTTATCGATTTGCAGGAGGATCACTGGGCATATTGTTCTGTGATGGAAATGGGCAAAACAGGTATAATCACCGGTTATCCGGATGGTAGTTTCAGACCAAATAAGCCTGTTAGTTATGGCGAATTTATAAAGATGGTTGCGGTAGCTGATGGATCAATAGGTGAAAATGTTGGGCCAGAAGCTGGGGCCCATTGGGCAAAACCATATTACCAAGCAGGGCTCAATAACTTCTATTTCTCGGAGTGGGATATTTCAGAAAGGTCCCTAGACAATCCAATACCCAGGAAACATATGGCATTGATTGCTAGCGGGGCCATGGGATGGCGAATTAAAGTTGATGATTACGGTGACTACAATAATATACAAGATTCCATTTGGGATGTGGACTATCAAACCCCCTATGAATACGAAATTGTAAAGGCTTATGCTACAGGAATTTTATCAGGCTACCCTGATGGATCTTTCAGGCCGGAGGGTGCGCTTACAAGGGCAGAAGCAGCTATTGTAATTATTCGCCTCCAAAACTTATTAGAAAGTATCAATAAAACAATGAAGGATACAGACAATCCTGAAGATCAAGGCAGTGATATGTCGGAAACTTGGCAAGCTGGCGGGGCAACAAATATATATAGGGACGACATTAACGACTTAGTTGCCGTCGAGAAAGACCCAATTGGATTTACCAAGGGAACTATTGACTTTCGAATGTTCAATTATATCGAAAACAAAGCAGAGAGGCATGTCAAGCTGTTGGAATTGTTAAAAAGCTATTTCCCTGATGAGGGAGTTGAAATGCATAAAGTTTTGATTGAGTTTGCATCTAAACCGATGGAAGAGAATCAGCAGGCAATTAGGAAGCAATACTTCGGCGTTTACCCTGTTTTAATGGAAAGGCATGGGGGCATTGTAGGGATGTATGTTTTTCCCATAGGTTATGAAAAAGAATATTGGAATGTAAGACCAGGTCAGGTGCAAGAAGAATTCTTTTAAAGATAGTCGACTCGGTATGCTAGGCTTGTGGTCATTGCTAGAGGATTGAAAGGTGAATTATGAGATATAGAAATATTGGGCTTAAATTTTCATGTATTATTCTCGTTTTGTTCATATGTATGTCATTTTGGACAAATGGAAGGATGGTATTTGCAAATGCAGCTACGGAAAAATATTTTCACGAAATGGCCCAGGATGAAAAAAACAGGGTTTTGGAAAATTTAATTAGCACTGGCCTTGTCCCAAATACAATAAAAGTTAAGGGGAAGACATATTCCTTTAATATCACTAACTGGAACAACTCAGGAGTCATCACTTATGGAACAGTTGCTACTGTAAATGCAGAAAATCAAAATACCTATCATCCCAACCTCAAGGATGGTCAGTGGAGATATCTGGGTTATGATATGAACGGTGGCCTATATGGTAATGATAATTTCCCACCCGACTATCCAGGAGGGGGGGCACCACAAAATAAAAACTGGAAAACTATCGAAGAGATAAAAAACATTCCTTCTGCTAGAAGTCTGATAGGTAATTCAACGATTTCAGCTAGCGATGATATCAGCATGGCCGATAAAATAGATACTGCCTCAATCTTTCTTTTAGAAAATCAGTCATGGGTTAATAAGGGATGGACAGCCAAGAAGATTGCGGAGTATTTTCTGTTCAATGCTGTTGTATCCCATAATGGACTTACCCAAGGGCAATTTGTAGGTGTTCATGATGTGGGAGGGGGAACCTATAGATATCAGACTTTTTCTGTACAAATAAAGGTTAGATTTATAGTTCCGCCGGAGGAAGACCCCCCAGGCCCTGACCCTGGCCCTATAGAACCAGGTGGAGAAGAGCCTGTGACGCCACCAGACCCATCAGTAGATGTATCGGTCAACTGCGTTTTAGGATTGCCATCGGAAACCTACACGGGGCATCCTGCCTTAGCCCAGGATTACTCCCTTTATAATGTGGATGGGGACATATACTCTTCCACGAGGGCTTATGCAGAGGGAATTGCAAGCAACAGTTTTACCAGTACAGGGGGCTCAGTGTCAAGGGTTGCAGGATCTGATACAAGGGCTAATGTTATTTTCAATAATCAGGGTCGTTACAATGTAAAGCTGACAGTAAACCCTAAGGCTGGTGATACAGCTAGCGATATAAAAGCTATAGATGTTCATCCTACCCCAAAGATAATACATAAATTGACGGGCACACAAAAGCAGAACCGTAAACAGGTGTTGAACTTAAGTGTTGCCAAGCATCCCTTGTCCAGCCTGACTGATTTTTGGGTAAGGATTGAATGCCTGGATTGGGATGAAGGGGTTACCCTCCATAATAAAATAGCTACTGGTGCAAACACACTTTCTAACAGTGAAAGAATAAAGACCAGACCCATTGAGCGTAATCCCGATTCAGATAAGTATTATGAGCATTGTAAGCTGGAGTTCCTTTTAAAGAATACAGATCCTGTAAATTGTCGCTATACTGTTTATGTTAAGGATAGCCTAGGTAATGTGGATGAGATAAGGGAGGATTTTTCTGTTGCCCCGGACAAGCCACCTCAGGCAGAGGTGTTTCTTGAGGGGGCTTATATCAGGCAGGCCAATTCCAATGTGGCTGAAATCATTGCTGAGGACATTACAGCTAGCGATGGGGACCAGATTGAAAGGTCTTGGTTCTATAGGCCTACAGAAGAAGGCCAGGTTGAAGAGGATAAGGATGCATGGGCACCCATAAACCCGACCCAGCCTGGTTATACTGACTACTCTTTTGGAACTGGTAAAAAGATTGGCTTTCCTAAGGAAGGAGTAGGTCTTTTTGAAGTAAAACTCATAGCCAAAGACCTGTGGACCGAGAAGACCCTGCCTGAATATGTGACGGAGGCCGACCGGCTATCAGGTGAGCAGGTATCCAGGTCGGAAGTATTGAATATAGCCCCGATAATAAGTTTAAAGCCCCTCTCTTTGAAGGCTGCCGAGATAACAATTTTAGCAGGGGGTCAGTCGGAATATGAGTTAGTAAAAAGCAAGCAGACCTGTTTAGAAATGGATTTAATGCAAGAGGGGATAGATGATAAGATAAGGGCGGATAAGAAGA
>CAZMMB010000179.1:0-3829 GCA_964567325.1 uncultured Oscillospiraceae bacterium | reverse complement strand
GATCCCTTGGTATTGCATAAATTTGGCATTGGTTATGCAGATGATGGGTGGCAAAGCCTTTACAATTTTCTTACAGATACAAAAGGTTACGATAAGGAATCGTTGATGGGTTTAGGGTTGATATCAAATTCAAGGGGCCGATATTTCGATAAATTTCGCAATCGGATAATTTTTCCCATAATAAACACCAGAGGAAAAATAATCGGATTTGGAGGAAGGGCTATCGATGATAGCAGTCCAAAGTACCTAAATTCACAGGAATCCTCGGTTTTTCAAAAGAAAAACAACCTATTTGGATTATATTTGACAAGACAGGATATAAATAGAGAAGATTGTGCAATACTTGTAGAAGGATATATGGATCTTATTGCCCTATATCAGGGGGGGGTAAGAAACGTTGCTGCTTGTCTAGGAACGGCGCTGACGGAAAACCAGGCTAGTATGCTTAAACGTTACACAGACAATGTCGTCCTTGCCTACGATGCAGATGAGGCGGGTCAAGCAGCTGCTTTGAGGGGCATGGATGTGCTCCACAAGCTAGGCTGCAGGGTCAAGGTTTTAGAGATACCAGAAGGTATGGATCCAGATGACTACATAAAGGACAAGGGGAGACAGGGCTTTTTAGAATTGCTAGGGCAGGCCTTGCCATTTATGGACTACAAGCTAATGCGTATAAGGCAAGGGTTAGATTTAAGTACTACTGAGGGAACACTGGCTTTTCTTAAGGAAGCAGCCCTGGCCCTAAAAAAACTGAGCCCTATAGAGGCGGGAGCCTACATCAGGAAAATTGCCCAAGATACAGGGGTTTCCGAGGGTGCCCTTAGCCTGGAGGTCTTTGGAGAGAATTACAGGGCTCAAACTGAAAGCAGGAAAGCGACGAAAGTAGGGAAAAAAAATACTGTTACATGCACTATGTTAGAGCAAAACCTGATAAATTTAATGATGGTCAATAGCTCATATGTACCGCTTATAGAACCCTATAAAGAGTCTTTTACTACAGCAGCATGTTACAGGATTTATGAAATGATCAGGACTTTGTATAGGTCTGATTGTGAGATAGATTTACAGCAGCTTAGGGATAGTCTCGATGAAGAAGCTGGCAAGATACTTGAACACACGATGGAATCGATACTATTTGCCGATAGGGAAAGCATTGTCTTTGAAGAATGCGTGGCCCATATAAAAATGGCTGAAAAAATAAAAAGAGAGGATGAACTAATTAAAATTTTATCGGTATTAGATGACGAAAAAGATAAAGACAAAATACTGGAGTTGAGTATGGAATTGATGAAGATACAAAAGGAAAGGTACGGGGGAACGCAGGATGAGCTATGATATAGGACGGCCGGAGGATAAGAGGTTTGAATTTGTAAATGAACTGATGAGGACAGCGAAAAACAAAGGTTCTATTACATGTCAGGAAATCTCGGTCCACCTGGAAAATGTAGAAATGGATAAGAACCAGATGGACGACCTTTACGATGCCTTAATATCCATGGGAATAGAGATAATAACCGACTCAGATCCTGATGATAAGGAAATAAAAGCCCTAGAGCAGGAGGAAGAATCCGAAGCTGATGCAGGCTCTGAGGAGAAGGCGGATGCTGAACCGGAAGCTTCAGTGCCAAAAGGTGTTGCGGTAGATGACCCTGTTAGGATGTACCTAAAGGAAATAGGTAAGGTAGCACTGCTTACGGCCGAGGAAGAGATTGATTTAGCCAAGAGGATGGAAGCGGGTGAAGAAGAAGCTAAACGAAGGTTATGCGAAGCCAATTTAAGGTTAGTGGTAAGCATAGCAAAAAGATATGTGGGACGGGGAATGTTATTCCTTGACCTGATTCAAGAAGGAAATTTAGGACTGATCAAAGCGGTAGATAAGTTTGACTGGAGAAAAGGATATAAATTCAGTACATATGCTACTTGGTGGATCAGACAGGCAATTACCAGGTCTATAGCAGACCAGGCAAGAACCATAAGAATCCCGGTGCATATGGTAGAGACTATCAACAAGCTTATTAGGATATCCAGACAATTGCTTCAGGAATACGGAAGGGAACCCACCCCTGAAGAAATTGCCGCCGAAATGGATATAACAGAGGAAAAAGTGCGTGAAATCTTAAAAATCGCTCAAGAACCCGTGTCTTTAGAGACCCCCATAGGAGAGGAAGAAGACAGCCATTTAGGAGACTTTATCCCTGATGATGACGTACCTGCACCGGCTGATGCAGCGGCCTTTTCCATGCTCAAGGAACAATTGGTCGAAGTTTTGGATACCCTTACTGAAAGAGAGCAAAAGGTTCTGAAATTGAGGTTTGGATTAGACGATGGCCGGGCAAGAACCCTTGAGGAGGTTGGGAAGAGATTCGATGTAACCAGGGAGAGAATAAGACAGATTGAGGCTAAGGCTTTAAGAAAACTTCGCCACCCTAGTAGGAGTAAAAAACTTAAGGATTATTTGGAATAGGCTTAATAATGCAACTTTCAGACAGACTTCTTGCTATAGCAAGTTATATTTCGCCAGGTGAAAAAGTGGCGGATATAGGCACGGATCACGGTCTGTTGCCTATTTTTCTGTATCGAAACAATATAGCTTCTAATGTGATACTATGTGATTTAAAAGAAGGTCCCTTAGAGAAAGCCAAAGATAATTTGGATATTTTCATGCCTGGATATGAGGCGGATTTACGCTTGGGCAATGGCCTTGAGACCTTGGAGCCTAAAGAGGTAGATACAGTTATCATAGCCGGTATGGGTGGAGGAATGATAACTAGCATTTTGTCACAAGATCCAAGTAAAACAAAATCCTTTAGAAAATATATTCTTCAGGCTAGAAGTCAGCAAAAAGAATTGAGAATATGGTTGTATAAACAGGGATACAGCATAGTATCTGAAAAACTGGTAAGAGAAGGCAAGTATATATGCGAGATTATTGTAGTTAATACTAGCGTCCCTGCAGACATGGAGGAAAGAAATAAAACATTTGCTCAGAGGCTATCAGATTTGGAATTTGAGATAAGCCCCCTACTTATACAATCCAATGATCCCTTGCTGAAAGAACTAATAGAGTATAGAATAAAAATAGGGGAGGCAATCATCGAATCCATCAAAAAAGAAGGCTCTTATAGCAGTATGGTCAGCCTTACCCAAAGGACTGATAGAATTAACAGATTGAGGGAACTTTATGAGGAGCAATCATATAGGGCACACAGGAGGTAAAAAATGGCAATTGAAATCGATGAATTGTTAGATCAACTTCGCATTATTGCACCAAGGGAGCTTGAGGAAGAATGGGATAATGGTGGTTTTCAGATAAATATGGGAAACCGTAAAGTGAAACGCATAATGGTTGCACTGGAAATAACAAATGCAGTTATAGAGGAGGCGGCCAGGCAAAGAATCGATTTTTTAATTACCCATCATCCACTTTTAATGGAGAAAATTGACGTGGTAGATGCAGGAACTTTAACAGGTAATTATATTGTTAAACTAATTCGTCAGGGTATCACAGTATATTCCGCACACACATCTTTCGATTCGGCCTTTGGTGGAAACAATGATTATCTAGCTGAAATTTTAGACTTGAAGATGGTGAGAAGATTGAGGATACAGACACCCTTCGGGGACAGGGAGCTCATAGGTCGATTGGGAAGGTTTGATAATCCCATGTCACTTAAAGAGGCTGCCTCCCATGTGGAGTCGGTCCTATGTTTGACCGAGCCACCCCGTATTGTCGGTAATTATGAGTCTGAGATTTCCAAGGTAGCAATATGCACCGGCTCGTCAGGAGATGCGATAGATGCAGCAATACATAATGATTGTGATTTGATTG
>CAZMMB010000178.1:230-3835 GCA_964567325.1 uncultured Oscillospiraceae bacterium | reverse complement strand
TTGATGTTGAAAAATATTTAAAGGACGGAAAAATAACATATGGCCAGCGAAAAAATATCGAGGATATCGCTGATAAACTGACCAAAAGGGGATATGACAATATAGTGATTATAGGAATAGGTGGTACATGGGCTATGTGGCACCCTGTTGTACATGTAATGAGACATTATACCGATATGCCAATATATTTGGAAAATGCGGCTGAGCTTCGGGTGAGAAAAGATAAGAATTACCTAACGAAAAACTCCTTAGTATTAACGGCTTCTGCTTCTGGGGATACAAAGGAAATTCTTCAGGCAGTTGAGATGTGTAAAGGAATGGGAATTGAGGTTGCTGGCTTTTCCAAAACCGCGGATACACCTGTTAGTAAAATGCTTAACTATTTGGTTGCAAACCCCTGTGGGGACTGCGAGGATTCTTACATGATGTTTTTTATGATGGGGTTAAGGCTTCTTTATAATAGAGGAGAATATCCTAATTACAATAGATTTGCAGACCAGATGGAAGTGCTACATGATAATCTATTAAGAATACGGGAAGAATTCGAACCCAGGGCTGCAGAAATTGCCAAGGCATATGCCAAAGAGCCCTATAATATTTTTGTCAGTTCCGGTGCCCTTTGGGGTGAAACCTATTTGTATAGCATGTGTATTTTAGAAGAAACTCAATGGGTGAGGACAAAATCGGTCACCTCAGCTGAGTTCTTCCATGGAACATTAGAATTAGTTGACGATACTGTACCTGTATTTTTGTTTAAAGGAGAAGATGAGTACAGGGAATTGGATGAAAGAGTAGAGAATTTCTGTAAAAAATTCACCAAAAAACTAACTGTTATTGATACCAAGGAATTTGGTTTTGAAGGTATAGATGATGAGTTTAGGGTAATTTGCTCACCGATGATATTGACTGCCCTAACTACCGAGCGTTTAGCCGCTCACTATGAAAATGTTACAGGTCATGATTTAGATATCCGCAGATATTACAGACAATTCGATTATTAGAAAACAATAAATTGAGGAGTGTGGCAATGGCTCGGCATATTGTTTCATTGAAAAATGTTGAAAAGTATTTTGGAAGTAACTATGTTATAAAAAAGTTAAACTTAGATATTGAAGAGGGGGAATTCCTGACTCTTTTAGGTCCTTCAGGTTGTGGTAAAACAACCATTCTTAGAATGATTGCCGGATTTGAGGATTCAAGTTCTGGCATAATTGAGGTTGAAGGTGAAAGGGTAGAGGATAAGGAGCCTTATGAAAGAGATGTAAATACAGTTTTTCAAAGTTACGCTCTTTTTCCCCATATGACCGTTTACGATAATGTTGCATATGGCCTCACTGTTAAAAAAGTGCCTAAAGCAGAAATTAGACAAAGGGTAAAGGAAATGCTTGAGCTTGTCCAACTCATAGGCTTTGAGGGTAGAAAACCGGACATGATGTCTGGAGGGCAGAAGCAAAGGGTTGCAATTGCAAGGGCGCTGATTAATAATCCTAAGGTACTTCTTCTTGACGAACCCTTGGGAGCCCTTGACCTCAAGCTTAGAAAACAAATGCAAATAGAACTTAAGCGACTTCAAAAAAGATTGAACATTACTTTTGTATATGTAACCCATGACCAGGAAGAGGCCATGACAATGAGCGATCGAATTGCTGTAATAAACAATGGCGTTTTAGAGCAGCTAGATACACCGGATGAGATATATAATCGTCCAAAAACAAAGTTTGTTGCAGATTTTATCGGTGAATCTAACTTGTTTGATGGTACTGTTAGGGAAATATCAGGTGAGACCTGTCAGGTCTCCCTTGATAGTGGAAACGTGTCTATTAAATTATCAAACCCTAAAGTTGGCGAAAGAATACATATTTGTGTACGGCCTGAATTGATCGGGTATTCTAAACACCCAGTTGATAAATTTACTATTTCTGGACTTGTAAAGGATGTTATCTTTGTAGGCTCTCAATACAAAACTCTGGTTTTGATGAATGATGGGTATGAGGTTAAAATCACCAGGGCTAAGCTGGATACAACAATTAAAGAAGGCGATAAAGTTTACATTTATTGGGACATGGATGAGGCCATAGGAATTAGGACTGAGATCTAAGGAGCCATTTATATGAACGGGAATGAAGGTAGAAAAAATTCTGTGAAAATGTTGGGCAAGAGGAATGTAAAAAGAAACATAATGCCTGTAATAAGCATGACAGGGCCGGTTTCGTTATGGATGCTAATCTTTGTTCTCTTGCCTTTGTTATATGTTATATTTATCAGTTTTATGTCAAGAGATACCTACGGTGGAATTGACTATGTATTCACGATTAGAAACTATACCATGATGCTTCAACCGCTCTATCTTAAAGTCATATGGGAGTCAATTAAACTAGCCTTACTCACCACGGTTATCTGCCTTCTAGCTGGTTACCCATTAGCATATTTTATAGCAAGGAAACCTTCAAAAACGGCTGCGAAACTTTTATTATTGGTTATGATTCCATATTGGACCAGCTCGCTTGTAAGATTATATAGTATCAATCTAATAGGTCAACCAAACGGTTTTTTGAGTAAGTTTTTGTTGCACATTGGTTTGATATCAAAGCCTCTTGATATTCTGTACGGCAATGGGGTTGTAATAATTGGATTATTAACAGCTATGTTGCCATTTTCCGTACTGCCCCTATATGCATCCATTGAAAAGCTGGACAAATCATTACTTGAGGCATCGCAGGACTTAGGGGCGGGACTTGTTACAACATTTTGGAAAGTAACGATTCCCCTCACAATGCCCGGCATTGTTGCATGTATAATCCTTGTATTTATACCTTCGCTGGGAATTTATTATGTGCCCGAAACGTTAGGTGGAGGGAAGGTTATGCTAATAGGAAGCCTTATAAGAAATCAGTTTCTTATAACGAAGAATTGGCCCTTCGGCGCCTCCCTTGCAATTTTATTAATTTTGATAACATTGGCTATGTTACTGATATATACAAGAGTAGCTAAGCTTGATGAAATGGAGGTGTTCTGATTGTTTAAGATGAAGAGGAATACCAAAAGAAAAGCTATAACTATAGCCGGAACCTTTTATGCAACCTTAATATATGCTTTTATCTACATACCCATCATTGTAATGTTTGCTTTTTCGTTTAATAATCAGAAGCAAAATTACTATTGGAAGGGCTTCACATTGAAATGGTATGAAAAGCTTTTTACCAACTCCGGCTTCTTGGAATTTCTATGGAATTCACTCTATATAGCTGTAGCGGCCACAATCATTTCTGTTGTTATTGGAACAATTGGTGCCGTAGGCTTAGTGAGGTTTGAGTTCAAATTAAAAAAGGCCGTAAATAATTCTCTTTATATACCCATAGTAATACCGGAGGTAGTTATGGGTATTTCACTACTTATGTTATATGAATCGATTAAATTACCCTTGGGCTTTGTAGCTATCATTCTAGCGCATAGTACATTTTGTATTCCTTTTGTTATTATTATTATGAGAGGCAGGCTTGCCGGAATGGATATGTCGATTGAAGAGGCATCTATGGATTTAGGTGCAAACAGGCTTGAGACTTTTTTCCGAATCACTTTACCTATGCTAATCCCGGGAATTCTAT
>CAZMMB010000178.1:0-220 GCA_964567325.1 uncultured Oscillospiraceae bacterium | reverse complement strand
GCATTTATGTCTTTCACTCTATCTATAGATGATGTAATAATCAGTAACTTTGTGTCAGGTCCCTACTCTACAACTCTGCCGGTGAAAATACTCTCAATGGTAAAAGTAGGGCTGTCACCTGAAATTAATGCTTTGACATCAATAATGGTAGGAGTGCTCTTGCTGGGTATTTTATTGAATGCGATTGTTCAAGCCCTTTTGCAAAGAAGGGTTTCGTCCA
>CAZMMB010000177.1:0-3875 GCA_964567325.1 uncultured Oscillospiraceae bacterium | reverse complement strand
CTTGCAAAGCCACGATAACGATGCCCGCAATGCTTGATTCCCTTGCATCCATACATGCCTGTAAGTCACCTGAGGTCGCTATACGATCCACAACATGTGCCCAGGCGCAGGGGGCGCAGAGAAAGATTGAGAAGCTCTTTGGAACATTGCAGTCACGTCTTGTTGTTGGATTACGACTCAAAAACGTGACCACAATTGAGCAAGCTAATGAATTCTTGAAATTATACATCCCATTATACAACATACAACTAAAAATTCGCTGCTCCCCTAATACAATACCTTCTGCCTTTGACAAGCAATTATCTGATGAAGAAATTAACCTAATTCCTGCAATAATCTCTACTAGAACAGTAGACCCTGGCAATTGTATCTCATACAATTGCAACAAATATCGTTTTTTAGACGAAGCCGGCAATCGTATTAATCTGGCTCCAAAGTAGAAAGTCCTAGTTATACGTGCTTTTAATGGCCGCTTGCTTGCCTCCTGCAAAGATCGAATCCTCGCTGGCTACGCTAGGGAAGATTGGATAGATAATTTAGCCAAAAAGCCTGATTTCCCAATTTTGGCTAAACTATTTGACCAATACAACTGGGGCCAGCTGCTACCAAAAAAACCTTGATGCTGCAGGGTCCTATATTTTCCTATATTTTATTGACAATACCTCCTCTACATGGTATTTTATATAAGGAATTACTGCTCATAATGGTAGTGGTAATTGCAAATCGATTGTATTGGTCGCCTTCTGGGGGCCGGTTTTTTTCTGTCCAACACAAACTGTATAAATTAAATAATATTGAAGTGCAAACGAGACAGATTTGCAAACAGTATTTTACTAATAAAACAATGGAGGGTTATAGTATTGCGTTTTTTAAAAGAATTTGTTAGCGATTTACGTCGTGAATGTCATGGTTATAACTCTGAAAGCCTGTTGAAAGATACACTAGCGGGAATTACGGTTGCTGCAGTAGCCTTACCGCTAGCCCTAGCTTTTGGAGTGGGAAGTGGTGCAGATGCCGCCGCTGGATTAATTACAGCCATAATATCTGCTTTCCTAATATCGGCCTTATCTGGCGCATCATATCAGGTATCCGGCCCCACTGGTGCCATGACTGCTATACTTATTCCACTAGTTGCCCGCCATGGCCTAGAAACCCTATTTGCTGCAACTTTTCTTGCTGGAATACTATTAATACTTGCGGCAATTTTGCAATTAGGAAACTTAGTATATATACTTCCTGTCCCGGTTATTACCGGTTTTACCTCTGGCATTGCCTTGATAATCGCCCTAGGTCAACTCGGTAACATTTTCGGTGTGCCGCTACAGGGAGAAAATGCCCTAGGAAGAGTGTTTCACCTAGCTGTTAGTGGTACAAGTCCAAACTGGTATGCCCTAGGAATAGGGTTATTTGTAATAGCCCTTATGATAGTCTGGCCCAAAAAGTGGTCGGCCCGGATTCCTGGGTCCCTAGCTGGCGTAATCTTTGCTACAATTCTATCTGCTTTACTTAAACTCCCTATAGAAACTGTTGGAATTATCCCAAAAACCTTAATCCACTCCAATCATCTTAGTATTTTTGACATAAGGCAGATTAAATTGGATGTGGCATTAATCCCAGCGGTGAGTATTGCAGCTCTCTGCATGATTGAAAGCCTCTTATGCGGTGCGGCAGGAGGCCGTATGAAAGGTGAGAGGATGCGTGCGGACAGGGAATTGTTGTCACAAGGCTTGGGTAATATGTTACTCCCATTTTTGGGAGGTGTACCCACCACGGCTGCGATTGCCCGTACCAGTGTCGCTATTAAATCCGGATGTCAAACGCGACTAACCGGAATTATACATGGGGTTGTATTATTGCTTTCAATGTTTCTTTTAGGTCCATTAATGTCGAAAATTCCCATGTCGGCTTTAGCCGGTGTTTTGATGGTCACTGCCTGGAGAATGAACGACTGGGATAGAATCCACTATCTATTTCAGCGCAAGTTTAAAAGGGGAATTATGAAGTATGCCATTACTATGGTTACTACCGTTATGTTTGACCTTACAATTGCAATAGCTGTAGGGGTTCTATTCTCCATCGCTATTTTTGTAATCAACATTTCCACCCTTCAGGTATCGGTAAGCAAAATTGATACCGACAAATTAGACCTGCCCGATTCCTTAATAGCATCTGGCCTCCATAAAGACATACAGGTTGTTTACATTACAGGCGCCGTCTTTTTCGGCTCTTTAGAACAGCTAGAATCAGGCCTTAATGAAGCCAATGCACCCATCCGGATACTATCAATGAGGGGTGTGCCCTTCGTTGACACCTCTGCGGTTTCCTTTTTCCTCGATTACTGTCTGGAAAAACAAAGTGAGGGTATTACCGTGCTATTTTCAAGCATCCAACCTTCGGTGAAAGAAATGCTAGATAGGGCTGGTATAACTGATGTAGTAGGTGATGAATCATATTTCATGAATGCCAAGGATGCAATTATGTCACAAATTGATTAAAGGCAAATTCTTATCTCTTCACCATTTCAATGCCTTTTTCATACTATGTTTTAACATCTTGAAAGGATTGTTGTTTGTAAGATATGGAAGCAAAAACACTGCCTTTGAGTGAATTAGGCATAGGGCAAAAAGGTATTGTGGTTAACATCACAAGCACACCGTCAGAAAAAATTAGGTTTTGGGATTTGGGACTTATACGTGGCACAATTGTTCAGTCACTACATAAAAGTCCATCAGGAAATCCTATTGCCTACTCAATAATGGGTGCAGTTATAGCCCTAAGAAATTGCGATGCTAACAAGATATCGGTTTTGAGACATGAAAGCATAACACCGGAGTTTCCTTTATGACAATTAGAAATATAGCTTTAGTTGGCAATCCCAATGTGGGAAAAAGTACTGTCTTTAACGGCTTGACTGGGCTTTCTCAACATACAGGCAATTGGCCCGGAAAAACTGTATCATTAGCCTTAGGGGATTTCAATCATAAGGGCCGATCTTTTTCTGTGACAGATTTGCCCGGTACATATTCATTGATGGCAAATTCGCCTGAAGAGGCCGTTACTGTTGAGTATCTTTACCATCACAAGCCGGATATTGTCGTAGTAGTAGCTGATGCAACATGCCTTGAAAGAAACCTTAATTTAACATTACAAATAGCAGATGCATTTTCTAACGTTATCCTATGCGTCAATCTTCTAGATGAAGCAAAAAAGAAAGGAATCCACATCGATTTCGATTTGCTCTCACATCTGGTAGGAATACCGGTAGTGGGGGTAGTTGCTAGGTCTAAAAGAAGTCTGAATAAGCTTAAGGAACAGATAATAGTGACCAACCAGATAAATAGGCAAACCCAGAAGCCTGAAATGGCTACTGAAAATTCTATAGCCAGGACCATTGAGCGGTCCGGTGAAATTTATAGGTTGTGCGTAACTCATAAACGTGAGGATTACGATAAGTTTGACAGAAAGCTGGATAGAATAGTAACATCAAAAGCTACTGGCTACCCAATCATGCTACTTTTATTAGGAATAATCTTCTGGATAACCCTTCAAGGTGCAAATCATATTTCCGACATTCTCTACCTTGTCCTATTCGAATTTCAAGCTAGGCTGTTAACACTGCTCACCGCCACGGGTCTCCCCTATAAGTTTGTAGACCTTCTGGTGTTCGGTGTCTACCAGACAGTCGCCTGGGTCGTATCAGTAATGCTACCCCCCATGGCCATTTTCTTCCCTTTATTTACACTTCTTGAGGACTCAGGATACCTACCCAGGGTAGCCTTTAATATGGATAACTGTTTTAGAAAAGTTAATGCCCATGGTAAACAAGTGTTGACCATGTGTATGGGATTTGGCTGCAACGCTTGTGCAGTGATGAA
>CAZMMB010000176.1:0-3898 GCA_964567325.1 uncultured Oscillospiraceae bacterium | reverse complement strand
ACATCTTTAATTTGAACTTCTCTTAATTCATAATCCATTTTTGTTGCTCCTTTCTTTATTTTGCTTATTATAGTATTTGCAAAATAGGTGCCAAAATCAAATAATTTTAGAATTTATCCATATATTATTTCTACTAACATCAATATTTAATTTAATGCATCTCGTGTCAGGTTTCAATCTGGCTTTCAACAAAAATATCATAGCGGCTCAGTACCAAAAGCCGAATACACCATCTTTATTAAAAAACAATTGCCTCAATATTTTGCAACACTCACTTTTGTATGGAATGAGTTTTGCATAAATATTTTATTAAGATCCTATTAAGAGAGGTTAAAAATGAAAAGCAATTTAAAAGCGAGACAAATTGGAAGCTTCTGGGGATACGCTTTTGGTTTCATGGGTCAAGGTGCTTCATATATGTTTGTAAGCACCTATGTCTTACTCTATATGACTGATGTGGCGGGATTGCCATCAACCTTTGCTAGCCTCATAACGTCAATTGCCCTTATAATTGAGGTTTTTGCGGGAATGATTATCGGTAATATATCGGATTCATTTCAATCCAGGTTTGGCAGACGAAGGCCTTTCATCCTTGCTGCTGCGATTACAATGCCTTTTATAATGACAGGACTTTTTACAACGATAAGGGGTTCATTTTTCACAAAAATTGTATATTATTTGCTATTTAGTGTTATTTTCCGAATATCTTTTGTATCCTTTGAAATAACTGCCGGCGCATTCGGGGCTGAAATAGCCGATAAATACGACGATAGAATAAAGTTGCGCACCTTGGCCAGAATCTTTAGCATATTGGGCAACCTTATGGCATATATAATTCCTTTAAAAATAGTAGCAGAACTCGATAACAAATATTTAGCCTGGCAACTCACAGGTCTCTTTATAGGTATAGTGGTATTCGCCGGGTTCTTTGCATGTTTTTATCTTACCAGAAACGCACCTTCTCATACAATGCTAAACAATAATTTAGACAATAAAAACAACCCTTTAACGGACATACTTAGCAATTATAGGGAATTGGTCAAGTTAAAAACCTTAAAAATTCTCATTATCTATAAAGGCAGTTTTTCCTGCGCCTTTGCTCTTTATACTGTGGGTACAATCTACTATATGCGTTACAGCTTGGGTATCGACAGCGTGTACACCTCGTATATGTATATTTATACTATCACAGTCTTTCTTATTTCTACTCCATTTATAAATCTAACTGCCTTAAGGTTTGGGAAAAGCAACCAGCAAAAATATGTAATGGGTATTTCCTCTGTTTGCGGGCTTATTATATATTTTATTGGTGCAAGCAATATTATTTCCGCTATTGCTTTCGTCACTGTCTTTTCGGTTATGCAAACAAGTTTTTGGCAGCTCAGCAGTTCAATTTTCTATGATATTGTGGAAGTGGATGAGTTTGTTAATGGGAAAAGACGGGAAGGTGATATTATGTCTTTAGTATCCGTCCTAGGTACCCTTATTACCGCGGTAATGATCCAATTGTTCGGTTTTTTTCTAAAGGCTTCAGGCTACAATCCGTCGGTTGTTATTCAAAATGTGAAAGTACCAATGGTCCTGAATTTTTCCTTTGTTTTTATGCCAAGCATTTTTCTAGGTCTAGCTTGTATTGCATTAATTTTCTTTCCAATAAATAAAAAACGATTCATTTCTTTGGCTACCGCTGTTCGCCTCAAAAAAGAGCATATGGATTATAGTCAATATGCTGAGGATTTGAAGAAAATAACCTAAACAATATACCTAATTCATTAGCCTGTTTGAGGACTTCATTTCTATGGTATCATTTAAGCAAGCTTAATATTGTATGTTGCCGCTTTTAGGCAATATAATATCATGGAGGTGCCTTATGTCTGAAGATAATATATTTGACCAGCTGGATACTTACATAAAATCCAACTATGTTGAGGAGGCTATTGATTTTGTATGCGATGAGGTAACAGATCACACCTACGATGACCCCGATGATCCATTTACCATTATATCCGAGTCGGTATCCTGCAGGCCCGTTGCCGACAGCGACCAAAAGTTGTTGGACGAAGATGAAACAGAGGAAAGCTTTCAGAAAACATTCTTAGGATTCATGGATGCAAAAGGGGTTAAAGAAGACGCCGACCTATACAACAAAATTCCCATTGACCAAAAGTTGTTAACGAAAATCAGGGAAAATCCCGACTTTGTACCTATTAAAAACTTGGTCATCTTATTGGGTCTTGGATTAGAATTGAACCGTCATGAAATTGACACACTGCTAAAGTCAGCTCGCTATCGGCTATCCCGTTCCCATAAAGATGAACTTGTTATTGCTTTTTGCGTAGAAAATGGCATATATGATGTTAAATTAATTGATAAAATGTTAGATGAGCAAGGCATGCCCCTTATTTCACAAAGAATATAGTATCCCTTACAAACCAGGGGAGGGGGGCACGGTACTAGTAGTTCGCCAAAAGATAGTAGAAATAGAGGGATATTTCCCCCTGTCTCTACTATCTTTTGCTGGCTTTTCCATAGATTTACTGATGCATTCATCAGTGAAAACCTTTATACTATATATAGGAGGCGGAATGCTATGAGAACCACAATTAGTAGCTACATAAGGAATAATAGAGCCACTTTGCTGTGCATAGGGGTATGTCTTTCTATGTCCCTGGTCCTTACGCTAATCTCGCGTAATTCCCTTGCCTTTACAATATGGTACGCAAAAAACATCTCACCTCTCTTTGTAAATACCTTAGGGCGGCTTTTTTCATTCCCTTATTTTTCATTTTTCGAGTTCTTTTTACTTATAATTGGTGTAGCTTTGCTTTTATCCCTAATTCGATTTTTTTATCTACTGGTTAAATCACCTAAAAAAGCAGGCAAATCCCTTGTTAGCTTTTTGCAAAGGGCTGTATGCATAGCATCTGTTTTATTGTTGATATTTACCTTTACAGCATCAATAAACTATAGCAGACCTGCACTTGCAGCCGGCTATGATTCCTCAGTCAGGGAATATTCTAAAGAAGAACTGCTAGGACTTGCTCTTTTATTGATAGATGATGTTAATGATCTTTCGACAGCTATAGATAGAAATGGACTAGGACTGCTGGAATTGCAAATACCCAGTATGGGCGAAGCCGCAGTTGATGCCATGAAAAATCTAGATTATCGCTTTAATGCACTTGAGGGTTACTATTCCCGGCCCAAACCGGTAATATTTTCAAAAGCCATGTCCTACCTGGGAATAACGGGCATTTTTTCTCCTTTCACAGTGGAAGCAAACTATAACAGCCATGTACCTTCCTATATTATACCGTATACAATTTGCCATGAGTTAGCCCACCTGAAAGGTTTTATGAGAGAGGACGAGGCTGGATTCCTGGCCTACCTAGCCTGCAAGAATTCACCTTCCTTGCAATTTCAATATAGCGGTGCTTTGAATGCCTTGCAATATACCATGAACCAACTCTACCGCAACTGGGATGGTGAAACCTACAATGCTGTGTACATGACCATAGCTGAAAATGTTCGTAATGAGTTGAAAAACAATGGGGATTACTGGAAGGACCATACGATTACCCTTACTAAAGTTGCTAGAACTGCCAACGATAAATACCTGGCTGCCAATGCCCAAAGTCAGGGAACTAATAGCTATGGTATGATGGTGGACCTCCTACTCAAGGAATATGAGCCACAAATCGATAAGATTTTCAAGGACCAACCCTCGGTAGACAAGCTGGATAAGTATTTTTACTAAATATAAAACCCGGCGCTTTGCTAGTTTTTTGTCTATTGCACCGGGCACGATTAGAATTGTCCCACTTACTATTTTTGATTGAAATTAACCCATTCTCTTCCTTCCTCCAAATCATCCTCAGAGGGGATGGTTACCCTGGTG
>CAZMMB010000175.1:0-3927 GCA_964567325.1 uncultured Oscillospiraceae bacterium | reverse complement strand
TCACTGCATTTATAGGTGGATCCCAAATGCGTATTGGTAGATCCTGAACCGTGAAATAATCAACAAATATAAAAAATGCGATTGTAGGGAAATTCCTAATCCCTTAATCGCATTTTTAATCGTACTTTTATTTCTATTTTGTAAATTATCCTTTGGAATAACTACTCATATAGCACTTACAATATGGTTACACATACTCTACTCATAATATAATTACATGTATTCCTCTTATAATGAAATTCCTCGAACCTACCTACACATTATTTAAACTCTTCGCCAAATCCATAATTTTCTATTACATAATCCATATCCTTATCTCCCCTGCCGGATAGATTAACTAAAATGGCCCTATGCTTTCCTTCCTTTGCCATTTTCATGGCCGCTGCGACTGCATGGGAGCTCTCTAGGGCTGGAATTATTCCCTCGTAGCGAGACAGTTTAAAGAAAGCCTCAATTGCCATTTTGTCGTCGGCCGTAATATAATTTGCTCTTCCTATTTTGTGGAAAAATGCATGCTCCGGCCCTGTGGATGGATAGTCCAGACCGCTGGCTATTGAATAGACAGGCGCAGGCTCCCCTGCCTCATCTTTTAACATTATGCTATTAAAACCATGCATTACACCTTCAATCCCATAAGTAATAGATGCCGCATGTTCCCCTGGGGCAGGGCCTTTCCCTAATGGCTCAACTCCATAAAGTTCAACGGGATCCCTAAGGAAAGCAGAAAAAATCCCAGCAGCATTGCTACCACCTCCCACACAGGCAACCACAGCATCAGGTAGGATCCCTGTCATTTCTACAAACTGATCTTTGGCCTCTTTACCCACCACCATTTGAAAATCCCTTACCATCAAGGGGAAGGGGTGTGGCCCTACTACAGAACCGATACAATAAATAGCTTCATTATATTCCTTCATGTAAGCTTCGAAGGCCGCATCTACCGCTTCCTTCAACGTTTTAAGCCCATGGGTAACAGGGACTACTTTGGCCCCGAGTATCTTCATGCGGGCAACATTCGGCGCCTGCTTTGCAATATCTACTTCACCCATGTAAATGTCACATTCCAGCCCAAAATATGCAGCTGCTGTGGCCAAGGCAACCCCGTGTTGGCCAGCCCCGGTTTCAGCAATAATTTTCTTCTTACCCATGAATTTTGCCAAAAGCCCCTCACCCATACAATGGTTAAGCTTATGAGCACCAGTATGGTTCAAGTCCTCCCTTTTTAAATATATCTGTGAGGTCCCAAGCATTCTAGATAACCTTTCACAGTGATATACGGGGGTAGGCCTGCCTTGGAATTCCTTGCGTATCCTGCGCAACTCGCTTATAAATTGTGCAGAATGGCAAATAGTTTGGTAAGCCTCGGTGATTTCCTCAAATGCTGGAATTAATTCTTTCGGAATATATGCCCCGCCATAGCTGCCAAAGTAGCCCTCTCTGTCTGGATAATTCTTCAGATAAGTGTCGAATTTAACCCCATAATCTTTTCTCATTTTTTTCCTCTTCCTTTCAATCAACTTTTACAACACCGGAAGGGTCTCTGCAGCAATAAAAAAACACCTGTCCCTAAAGTACAAGGACAAGTGTTGACTTGCGGTACCACCTTGTTTGATATGCTAATATGCATATCCACTCTGCAGAGTGCCATCACACCCTCGATCCAATAACGCTGACCTAGCGTCGGTAGCTACTTAGGCACTCACCTTTTCGCTCCGCCCTCAGGGGACCATTTGTCTGAGGCTGCATCTATCGGGCTTTCACCATCTCCGACTCGCTTAAGATCGCTTCACAGTTTTACTTCCCCGTCTTCGGTTTCATTAAAATTACCATCCTTTTTCCCCTTTGTCAAGGACATTTTTTCATTTGCTAGGTTTTTTTCTGTCCCCTCGGTTTCCTCATTCTTCTTGGGAAATATTTTTCTATATAAAGCCCGTATCCCCATTCCCACTAACAGTAAGATATAAATCAAAATTCATGGCGGACAACAGAAAAGCTTTTCATCCTTTTGGGCATCCATATTTTACTCCTCCCTGTAGAAATACAATAACTAACAACAACCACTACAATATCAACAGCCACCAGAGCAGCAGCAATAGCAATAGCAACAGCCGCAGACCAACAGCAATATCAACCATCAACAACAACAAAACAAAGGCAAAAGCATAATGCTAAACGAATATTAATATGCTAATACCCCCATTAATACAACCTATTCAAAATCGAAGAAATAATAAGGAAGATTGAGTAGAATGTTTAGCCAAAAGATCTGGATTCCCAACATTGGCTAAACTATTTAATCAATGCAGCTGGCGCAAGGGAAAACTGAGGGGAAATGTTTAGCCAAACAGCACGGTTTCTCAGTTTTGGCCAAACTATTCTCCGGTTATCGGCTGATTATGGCCCTTCTCGTTACCGACCTTCCATAAACTATGATATCTACATCCACTTATTTCAATGCGAGAAAATAAATACGGTTTGTGAATCATAAAACAAGATTCGTAACCATGTTATTTTGCAGGAATTTGTATGAAGGGAAGGGACTTTTATCAACAATTACTTGGCGTTAACAAAATAAAACCGACATTGAAAAAAAACTGAATTTGGGATATTGTATATGGAAATATGAAAGCAGGCGGTAGCATACCAATGCAATACAGAACCAATATAAACAACAAGGATAAACTTTCTATCTTGGGCTTCGGATGTATGAGGTTTCCCAAAAAGGCCGGCAATATAGATGAATATCAAGCCATCACTATGATAAGAAATGCCGTAGAGGAAGGTATAAACTATTTTGACACTGCCTATATCTACCATAACGGTAGAAGTGAGTCAGTTCTTGGTACAGCCCTGCAAGGGGGATATCGTGATAAGGTTAAAATTGCTACAAAACTTCCTCCATTTATGGTATACAAATTAGAGCACGCAGAAAAGATATTTGAAAATCAGTTGACAAGATTGAAAACAGATAAAATCGATTATTATCTTTTGCACATGCTTACTGATAAGCCTATGCTTGATCGGATGGTATCCTTAGGCATTCTGGAATGGATGGAAGACCTAAAGGCTCAAGGCTTGATCGGAAATATCGGCTTTTCTTTTCATGGGGGCAAGGGTGATTTCCGGGATATCATTCAAGCTTATCCCTGGGATTTTTGCCAAATCCAGTACAATTATCTGGATGAAAACAGACAAGCAACTAAATCTGGACTTTTGTTAGCACATGCATTAGGTATCCCGGTTGTTGTGATGGAGCCCTTGAGCGGAGGTAAGCTGGCAATTAACCTGCCCGCAGAAATAATAGATATTTTTAATAGTTATAAACCCGGCCAATCCCCAGCAGAATGGGCTCTTCGATGGGTTTGGAATCATAGTGAAGTCAATCTTTTGCTATCAGGCATGAACTCTTTAGACCAATTAAAGGAAAACATCCGAATAGCTAAAAATGTGGAAGCAAATCCATTAACAAAGGACGAGCTCTTAATATTTAATAAAGTTAAAGCTTTACTAATGGAAAAAACTAAAATCCCATGCACCACTTGCAACTACTGTATGCCCTGTCCTTTTGGGGTGGATATACCCGCCTGTTTTTCCGCCTACAATGACAAGTATCTGCTGGGAGGTAAAAACATGCGCCTTCGCTATATGCAGAATTTAGGAGCTATGTCTAAAAATCCTTCTAACGCTTCCCAATGTAAAGAATGTGGCAAATGTATCCCCCTTTGCCCCCAGCGAATTAATATTCCAACACAATTAAAGGCAGTTACCAAAGAATTTGAAGGTCCCCTATACAAGCCCTTGGTAAGTATAGGCAGGAAATTTCTAAGAATTAAATAAGTCTAACCGGGTCAATAATATTGAAAAATACACTTTGGGAAATAAGGACTACAAATGTTTAATTCCATGTTTATAGTCCTTATTTTCCTA
>CAZMMB010000174.1:0-3952 GCA_964567325.1 uncultured Oscillospiraceae bacterium | reverse complement strand
CAGGGTCTTAAGATCTGCCCCATTTTGTATCATATGTATAGCAAAGGAATTCCTTAAGGTCTGTGGGGTGATTTTCATTTTTATACCCGAGGACCGGGCATTCTCCTTAATTACCTTCCAGATACCCTGCCTTGTCAGCCTACCGCCAGCGTAATTTAGAAATAATGCCTGGGCATCCGCTTCATCGCTACCCAAAAACATAGGCCGCCCCTCATATATGTAATCCTCTAAGGCTGCCCTAGCAGGCCGACCTAATGGTATTGCACGGGCTTTGCCTATCTTCTCATCTACCATTATAAAACCTATCCGCAAATTCACATCGGATATGTTGGTTCCTGCAGCCTCGCTGACCCGCATTCCAGAAGCATAAAGCAGCTCCAATAAGGCCCTGTCCCTTTTCCCTTTCATTGTATCATCAGGATTAGCTAAAAGTTTCTCCGTTTCTTCAACCGTTAGGAACTCCATTTCCTTTCGCTTGGCCTTTGGTGACTTTATTCCCTCGGCGGGATTATCGGAGATTTTATTGCATAGTATTAAATAATTGAAAAAAATTCGCAGGGAGGCTAGTTTACGATTTACTGTAGCCGTTGATTTTCCCTGGTTGCGAAGAGAAAAGAGATAAGATATCACTTCAGTGTTAGATACTTCAACCGGACTAGTTATATTTTTATCTACAAGAAAGGTCCGGAAATCGTTAACATCCCCCCCATAGGCTAATACTGAGTTGTCGGCCAATTCTCGTTTTTCCTTTAAATATACCTTAAAACCCGACAGGTAACTTTCCATTTTTCCGCCTCTTCTCTTTTCCTTGTGTGTCTGTTTAGTATATCCCAGCACCTTATCCTTTTCAACAGGCCTTTAAAAATTTTGACCTAATAGTTTTGACAATAATCCCTAGAATTTCAAATCTTATGACAGGAAAAAAAGTGATAAAGTCACTTCCTTGGACATAGGTTAATTAAGGACAACAAGTATTTAAAGAACCGGGGGCTAAAATGAAACTATCAAAATACATTTTAATCATTAGCTCAATGCAGGGCAATTTAAAAATTCTATTGGGGGTCTTATTCAGCCTTATCCTTGGGGTTTCCCTCGGGGCCTTCAATGAGGTCCAGCTATCTTACGGGGCCAAGGAAAACATCCAGGAGTTTCTAAATTCCACCATGTTTACATCAGGCACAAGCGATGAAACGACCCTATCCCAGCTCCTTTTAAAATCCATATCTACAAATGGCGGTTTATTTCTAATTATACTGATAGCCGGCATATCGATATTTGCTTTCCCCGCTGTTTTTTTTGCATTAATCTATAAGGGAGCATCCTTAGGCTTTGCTTCAGCCCTGCTTATGGATACTCTTGGTATGAAAGGGGTGCTTTTAATTGTCCTTAAGCTCCTCCCCTCAAATTTATTTCTTGTTCCCGCCCTTATCTTGGGAGCAACATCCTCCCTAAAACTTAGCTTTGGACTTTTGTCGACAGGCTCTAGTAATTTTAAAAGGAAGCTCCAATCCAAGGCAGGTCCCTATTTTATCTTTCAAGGAATTATGGGAATCATAGTTCTAGGCGGTTGCTTCATTGAGGCTTTCATTATTTCCTAGACCGAGTGATATCCTCTCTTTTTCCCATGCTATAAATATTGCAGCAATTGTCTTTGCATCCTCAATCTCTCCCCCCAATGCCATTTGTTTCAACTGGGAAATAGGGTATTCCAGAATATCTAAAGCCTCGCTTTCATCAAAATCTGTTTGTCCAGGCCTTAACCCTGTAGCATAATAGAGGTGGATTTGCTCCTGTGAATAACCTATGGATGAATAAAAGGATGTGATGAATTCCAGCTTGTCGGCCCTGTAGCCTGTTTCCTCCTTCAGTTCCCTCCAGGCTGTCAGCCTTGGGTCTTCCCCCGGTTCAATCTTACCAGCCGGCACCTCTAAAACAACTTTCTCCGCAGCCTTTCGAAACTGGCGAACCAAGACCATTTTATTATCATCTGTAATCGCTGCTATAGCCACCCCTCCACTGTGTTCAATAATCTCCCGATAGGAGGTCGACCCGTTTACAATTGTCACCTTGTCTTTTCTTAGGTTTAGAATTGCCCCTTCATATATCATTTCACTGCTTATGGTTTTTTCTTCAAAAGTCATTGAATTGCCCGCTACCTTTCTGCCATGCCCATCTGCTCTGATTTTAAACCGGCTGCCTTTACTGCCGCAATCACAGCACTTCTAAATCCTTTTTCTTCTAAAACCCCTACAGCCTCAATGGTGGTGCCCGCCGGAGAACAGACCTTATCCTTCAGGTCCCCAGGATGAGAATTAGTTGTCAGCACCATATTGGCCGAACCTGCCAGGGTCTGGGCTGCGAAAGCATAGGCTTGTTTTCTATTCATACCTAAGGCTACGGCCCCGTCAGCCATAGCTTCAATAAAGAGATATACATAGGCAGGGCCGCTGCCGGACACCGCTGTTACACAATCAAACAGATGTTCATCTAGCTCCTCCGCCTTTCCAACCCCCCTGAAGATATCCATTACCTTTTCAAATTCTTCCTGGCTCACAGCCTGATTCTTTGTCAGGGCGCTCATCCCCTCTCCTATGAGTGCCGGGGTGTTGGGCATTACCCGCACTAGCTTACAAATAAAATCTTCATCCTTTCCTAGATAAGAAGAAAGTTTTTTGCATTTATTAGAAATATATTCAAGGCTGATACCTGCTGCAATAGACACTATTACCTTATCATTCCATGCATCTGTGGCTACAATATCTCCTATAACCTGGGAAATCACATTGGGCTTAACTGCAATAATCAAGATTTGGGATTTATTGACCAGATCCCCTACACTGTTACAGATTTCCACACCTCTTAGGTTTTTAAGTGCATCCAGGCAGGCTTGACTGGTGTCATAGACAAAAATACTTTCTCCTGCCCTGGTATTAACCTTTGCATAACCTTTAATCAATGCCGCTCCCATATTGCCGGCACCAATAAATCCGATTCTCATACTATCTCCTTTCTCAAAAACTGCAGATTCCTTAACTCATTTCCCAAAAAATATAGTAGCCATTTCTGTGCCGTCGGTAATTCTTCTAATAACATCCGGTTTAGTACCGTTAGCAAGGATTAAATCGATGCCGTATTCCGTCACTAGTTCCGCTGCATGAATCTTAGTCACTACCCCTCCGGTGCCGAAACGACTCTTGCCGGTGGAATCAATTTCCAACATGAGCCCATCTATATCATATACTTCTTCTATCAGTACTGCATCTTTATGGATTTTGGGATTTTTATCGTAAACCCCGTCTATATCGCTCAGTATTATCAGGAGGTCTGCCCCCCAAAGGTTAGCCGTTAGAGCACTTAGGGTATCGTTGTCGCCTATTTTTATTTCTTCCACGCAAACGCTATCGTTTTCATTTATTATAGGTACAACCCCCTCATCCACCAGGGTGAAAAGGGTGTTTCTAATGTGTAAATTCCTCATCTGGTCAGCAAAATCATTTCTTGACAAAAGCATCTGGCCCACATGTATCCCATATTCGGCAAATAATTGTTTATAGGCCATCATAAGCTCAACCTGACCAATGGCGCAGAGGGCCTGCTTGTAATTCATGTCTTCTTTCCTATGCCACTTATTTATGGCTCCTACCCCGCAAATTCCAGCCCCTGAAGAGACTATGATAATTTGCTTGCCCATTTCCATAAGTTCGTAGAGCTGGTCGACTATATTATGCATAGCAGTTTCGTTTACACACCCATTATCATCCGATAAGGTCTGGCTTCCAATTTTTACAACTATCTTTTTACTTTTTCTTATGACCTCCCCTGCTCTGCTCATTTACTATCCCTTTCTCTAATCTCTACCCGGCGGAGTTTCCCGCTAATTGTCTTGGGGAGTTCATTGGAAAATTCTACGATTCTAGGATATTTATAAGGGGCAGTCACAGTTTTAACATGT
>CAZMMB010000173.1:0-3980 GCA_964567325.1 uncultured Oscillospiraceae bacterium | reverse complement strand
CCTTTTTATAACTTGCTAATTTAGCAAATTATATCATAAAACTTGCTATATAATCAACCAATAGAATATAAAAGGAAAGCATTTTATGGATGAGTACTCTCTATAATACAGAAGAAAAAAATATAATTGGGGACAGAGTAAGAGAGGCACGTACCAGATATAAGCCCAAAATAACTCAAATAGAATTAGTTTCCCGCTTGCAGGTACGTGGATTAAATATGGAAAAAACATCAGTTTCAAAAATCGAAAACAAGACTAGGTCAGTTACTGATAAAGAGCTTGTCGCAATAGCTGAGTCATTGAACGTATCTATAAATTGGTTGCTGGGTAAAGAATGATTTTTTCTATCGCACACCCACCGCTCTCTACAACACCTTCTTTTGTAAAGTAGATTGATTCAGGGAAAACAAAGCTGCTAATGCAGAAAATATAGCGCCTAAAAAATAAGCATATTTTAGACCTTTTAGAAAACAAATCGCGTCCACACCCCTGAGAAATCCTTGCAACATGACGGTTTGTGGAACATTTGAATATAGGATAAGGCCGGCTGCAGCAATCCCAAATGTCATCCCTGTATTGCGTACAGTAGCCAAAATCCCTGAGGCTATTCCTAAGTGAGATCGAGGTGCGCTTCCCATGACTGCGCTATTATTTGGTGATTGGAATATACCTGTCCCCAACCCGAAAAACACTAGCCTCCAGCCTATCTGCAATTTAGAGGCGGTTGCTGGTAGAAAGATCATTGTTGATAGAGCTGCTGCGCATAGCATTGCTCCAATAAAGGCTAACCATTTCGTGCCCAGATAATCAGATAATGCTCCACTAAAAGGGGCGACAAGCATCACCGCCAAAGGAAAACTGGTCATCAATAAACCTATTTTATCCGGTGAAAGATGAATGATTCTTTGAAGATAGAATGGTGTTAAAAATACCAAGATATACTGTGAAGCAAAATTCAATAGTGCACTAATCGTCCCTAGGGTAAAAGTGCGATTCCTAAAAAGGGATAGTTTCACTAAAGGTTGCCTTGAATGCCGCTCTATCTGTAAAAAACTGGCTCCTGCAACGACAGCTATAGCTATAGAGACTACAGTTATAGCTCCTATTCCTGTTCTCTGTATTTGATTGATAAAGAAAAGGAAAGAGAATAGACAGGCGAATATCGAAATGGCACCTGCTATATCAATTTTTCCAGCTTGGCCTTTAAGGTGGGGAATAACTTTTTTACCACAAATTAATCCGATTATACCGATAGGGATATTTATTAAAAAAACAAGCCTCCAGGATTTCAAGGCAACTAATAGTCCGCCTAAAGTAGGCCCAAGGGCCAATCCAGCTGAAATACTAATGGCATTAATACCTAGGATCCTTCCCCGTTCATGGGGTTGAAAAACTGCAGTAAGAATTGCGTAAGGTACAGCCATCATCATGCCGGCGCCTAATCCCTGTAAAGCACGGAAAAATATAAGCCAATACACTGTTGGCGCAGCGCCACAAAGACCCGAGGTTACAATAAAGCAAGACAGCCCCCACAGGTAAACTTTTCTATACCCCAGAATATCGCCCAATCGACCATAGAACAAAAGCATGCTGCTGATTGTAAGTAAATAGATTAACGGAACCCACTGGACGGTAGCAATAGGAACTTTAAAATAATCAGCAATTGTCAGCAAAATAACATTAACGATACTTGCATCAATTGGCCCCATAATGCCACCAAGCATGACGGCAGCCAAAATTTTATAACGTCGTTTCCCGGTAAAAACAGTATCATCTGTTACGATAGGTGTAACCACTCAAATCATCCCCTTGGTTGTTCATCTTGCTGTAGCCTACAGCCCTTTCATCCACCCATTACCGATGCTAGTGGACATGGAGGAATATCCTTCTTCTTCTTCATAGACAATGATTTTTGAGCCTCCTTTTCTTTTAGCAACATATAATGCCTCATCCGCCTGATGGAACAATTCCCTATAGGAAATTTCCTTATTGAGAATAGAAATGCCCACGCTTATGCTGGTGTTAATATCTTCGTTATAATCCTGAACCTTTTCAAGCAATTGCAGGCTTTTGTTGTAGGCAAACTCTTCCGATGGTATATCATGCATGTATACGCAAAACTCATCTCCCCCTAAACGTCCAATAATGTCAGTTTGTCTGAAAGTGGCCTTTAAAATTTGTCCAATCCTTTTTAATGCTTCATCCCCTTTTAAATGACCATATTTATCATTGACTGACTTGAAATCATCGCAATCAATTACCAGCAAAGCATCAATCTTATCAGCCTGTCTATTGCTTACACTTCTAACAAGGATCTCCCTGGTCGTTTCTGCATTATAAAGACCTGTCAAACCATCTATCTGTGCCTTTGCCACCAAATGTTCTCTTTCCTTTTCCTGGCTTGTAATATCGACAAGTTTTCCAATGACAGAAACTATTTTCCCTGTTTTGTCCCTAGCATAAGAAAATATTACTCTGAAAGTCCCCACTCCTCCCCCGCGAAGGGGTGACCTAATAGTGAAAATGTTACTTTCTAAATCCCCAGCTTCTAGGTCCTTTACATTTTTCCGAAGCTTATTGATAATTTTATTCTCATTCTCGTCCACAGCAATTATTTCGTTAAGCCTTTTAGACACAGTTAATTTTTCCTTATTAATCCGATATTCAAACAAATAGTCATCAGATACCTGAGCTATAATTCTATATCTCTCATTTTCTATCGAAATGCGCTTTCTTGATTGGACAGTTGAAAATATAATGTAGCCTAGCATTGCAAAGATTAATACCAAAAGAATCAGTATTTTTTCCCAGTAGGCATCAAGAACCATGGATGGAGTAACTCTTCGTTCCACTTGTGACATCACATCAAGGACAAGGGTGTCTTTTCTAATTTTATCAATTGATTCAATGGACTTATTCAAAATAGAAAGCAAAATATCATTTTTTTCCCATACCCCTAGGCAATATGCTCTTTCTTCTTTTGCTATAGGGACAGTCACGATATTGCTACAATTGTTTTGCAAGGTGTAAAAGGCTACAGAAAAAACATTACCATAGCCATAATGGGCCTTCCCTTCATTTACTGCTATGATGGTCTCTTCCCTATTGTTGAGAAATAATGTATCCTCCTTTGCTATTCCATCCGGTAATGTCCCCCCTGCTACTGCGACAAATCTCTTCCCCTCTAGCTCTTTTGGATTCAAGCCCTTATTGTAAAATAAGATAGTTTCCGCCTTTAAATAAGGCTGTGACAAGGACATCTGGCGGGGAGCATATTTTCTTTCCGAATTTGTATAAATATCAAAGTCGCTGACAAGGGCATTACTGACCGAATCATACAGCTCAAACTCAAAATTTAATCCTGTTAGCAAGGATATCTCTTCGAATAAATTTATTCCTATCCCCTTTATATTGCCCTTATCATCCCTGTAACTAAGGGGGGCAATCCCATCTATGCTAACTACTTTTAGAACTCCTGCATCTTTTATGTAGTCCTTTTCTTCTTTTGTAAATACAATATCAGTCCCATGCACAAAAGCAACAGCCTCCATAAAAAGGAAAGCTGTTGTAACAAACAGTATACACATTCTCCTGCTGAATATCTTCCTAAATGTGTTCATGGCATACCCATTAACCTTTTAATTATCTTTTATCGCTTACCGATGTGTACCTTCAACTATATGATACAACGAATGCAGATTTTATACCAGTGCATAGGTTATTCCATGATATAACCTACCTTATTTACTTATTTACCTCGATTTGGGTCCACTTGCATATTGCCTGTTCGTTGTCCATCGCTATAATCACTAAATTCTACAAGTTTTTTAAACTAGTTCACAAGCATTTCATCTTTGTATACAACTATAAAAGTTTTTGAAATATTAAACATCATTATTCTCCTGAGTTTTGAACCTTTACCTGCGAGACTGAATATTAATCCGTGTAAATGTTAATAATCTCCATTACAAAAAGAAACG
>CAZMMB010000172.1:244-3986 GCA_964567325.1 uncultured Oscillospiraceae bacterium | reverse complement strand
CTAAAAAAACAGATAAAAACCTCCTCGAGTCACTTTTATTCAGAAGAGGAATAGAGGGTGAAGAGGCGGTAGATGAATTCCTGTCAGAAAAACCCAAATTAACTTATAATCCGTTTTTGCTTAAGGATATGGATGAAGGCTCTGAAAGAATCTTAAAGTCTATTGAGAAGAAGGAAAAAATATGTATATATGGAGATTATGATGCGGATGGCATTTGCAGTGTAAGCTTGCTGTTGGAAATTCTAAAAAAGCTGGGTGCAGACCTCGTCTACTACATTCCTTCAAGGTTTAATGAAGGTTATGGCCTTAACGGGCAAGCCATTAGAAAACTGAAAGAAAAAAATACTAATCTTATTATTACCGTCGATTGTGGAAGTACATCTTACCAAGAAGTGGAGTTAGCTAAGGAACTTGGAATCGATGTGATTGTTACAGACCACCATAACCTTGATAGTAACAAGGTTTCATGTCTGCTTATCAATCCTAAGCAAGCAGATTGTCCCTATCCTGAGGAAAATTTATCTGGATGTGGGGTCGCCTTCAAACTTGCTCAGGCCTTACAAAGAAAAAGGCCGGAATTATTGAGCAAAACAGATCTCAGGCAAGTCCTTGATCTGGTAGCAATCGCTACTATAGGGGATATTGTTCCCCTAGTTGGTGAAAACAGGACCCTGGTCAAGTACGGTTTGAAGGTAATAAAAAGTGGGAACAGACCGGGCCTGTCACACTTAATTCAAAGTATCAGTTTGAAAGATAAAGATATAAAGTCTGATCAGGTGGCATATGTTATAGTGCCTCACTTAAATGCAGCCGGGCGGATGGTTTCGGCCAAGACCGGTGTTGAGTTGATGGTTAGCAGGAAGCTAAATGTCTTGAATTTGGCCTCGACCAAACTCATAAGCAATAACCGGGAAAGGAAGCGACTCCAGGAAATTATATTTGAGGATGCTGTAAGGCAGATTGAAAGCTTATACCCCGAAGAAAGGTTTATAGTTTTGGATCTAGAAAATGCCCATGAAGGAATAACAGGAATCGTTGCGGGTAAGCTGAAAGACAAGTTCAACCTACCGGCTATAATCCTTACCCCAACAGGGGACAATAGCTTTAAGGGCACGGGCCGGAGCATTGAAGGGATAAACCTCTATGATATGCTATCAAACAACAGTCAACTTTTTGAAAAATTCGGTGGCCATTCCGGGGCCTGTGGTTTCACTATTGGTGCGTCGAAGCTAAAGGTCTTGCGGCATAACTTAAATGAAATGGCGGAAAATATATATCAGGAAGATCCTGGCATTTTTCAGGAAAGAATCTTTATTGACGGTGAACTAAATCCTTCGGAGATAGACAGGGAACTGCTTTCCTTGCTTGAGAGATTGGAGCCTTATGGCCATAAGAATCCCAGACCGATTTTTGCTTTAAGGGAGGTAACTATATCTGATCCTTATTATATGGGTGACAGACAACAACATGTACGATTTTCGGTTGATGGTGTTGAATGCGTTTTGTTTAATGAGGCTTCTTCATTTAAAGAACATTTCCAAAATTGTCCTAGAGTAGATCTAGCTGGCTATCCAGAAATTAACCGTTGGAATGGGTACGAAAAAATTCAATTTATAGTTGAGGACTTAAAATGATAGTATTGAAAAAGAGAAATTTAGCTATATTGCTGATAGTAGCACTTATTAGTGGAAGCCTGCTAATGGCAGGATATGATCAAATTCACGGTATAGTAACTGATCAAATAGGGATTAGTGCAAAGGAATATGAGGATTACCAAAGGATTAAGGAAAATTATGGCCGCTTAGATGAACTCCAGCAATTGATAGAGGAAAAGTATTATGTACCGGTGGACAAGGAAAAGCTCTATGAGGGAATATATAAAGGACTTTTTGAGGGGATAGGGGACCCCTACTCGGCGTATTTAACACAGAAGGAATATGAAGATCTTATGATAGCTGCTTCTGGTGAATATGAAGGCATTGGGGTAACAATTGCACCAGATAAGCAAGGCTTTATCAATGTTGTGGCTCCTATTGATGACACCCCTGCTTTTAAGGCTGGAATCAGATCTGATGATAAGATTATTTCCGTGGATGGGATAGACTATACCGGGGAAACCATAGATGCAGCCGCTACGGCTATGCGGGGAAAGGGTGGAACAGAGGTGAAGATCCGCATCCTTAGGGGTGAGGAAAGCCATGATCTTACAATAAAAAGGGCCAAGATAACCATGGTTACGGTTAAAAGTGAGCTTTTAGAAGATAATATAGCTTATATTCGCATTAGTTCCTTCGAAAAACATACAGCTGAAGATTTCAATACTGCTTTAAGAGACCTGGAAATAAAGGGAGTAGAAGGTTTGGTTATTGACTTAAGGGATAATCCAGGCGGTTTAGTAGATGTAAGCGTAAAGATTGCAGATTTGTTGTTAGAAGAGGGAGTCATAACTTATACAGAAGATAGGCAAGGGAATAAAACCTACTACAAATCCGATGCCAAGGCTACCGCAATTCCTTATGTATTGCTCATAAATGGTGGATCGGCCAGTGCTAGCGAAATTGTTGCAGGTGCTGTTAAAGGGAATAAATCGGGTGAAATCGTAGGTACAACTAGCTATGGAAAAGGAATTATTCAGGAAATAGTCCAACTAAGTAGTGGAGATGCAACAAAGCTTACTATTATGCAGTATTTTTCACCTAATGGCGAGAAAATTCATGAAAAAGGAATAGAGCCCGACTATACAGTTGAGTTAAAGGCAGAGGATTTTACTGATGGTATCTTACAAAGGCAAAATGATAGGCAGCTTAAAAAAGCGGTTGAACTGCTTTCTTCAGCCTCTTAATTTTTCGAGAATGAGCTGGTAGCCATCGGATCCGTAAAGTAGACAACGGTTAACTCTGCTAATGGTAGCGGTGCTTGCTCCGGTAATTTTTTCAATCTCACTATAAGTTTTCTTTTCATTTAGCAATTGTGCTACATGGAATCGCTGGGCTAAGGCCTGAAGCTCCTTAATAGTGCAGATATCCTCGAAAAAACGGTAACACTCTTCCTTAGTCTCTAACTTTAGAACGGCTTTAAAAAGCTCATCGGTTTCCCGGTTTTCAAGTTTAGATTGATAGTTCATAGCTCGTCTCCGATCCAATGTAATCCAAAGAATTTTGCTTTAACGCTTTACAGCATGATTATACTATAATGACGTAATTAGTCAAGCAGGAGGCAAAATTTGTGATACAATTAGGCTTGAAAAATAGCTAGGACTCGACAAGTGAAGCCATTGTAAATTAATCAGCCGGCCGAATCATAATAGCTGCTATTAATATGAGGAAAAGAAATGTATATATATTTGTTTGATAAACAAGATGTAGACGATAAAGAAAGAATCCTGAGAGAAATATGTGCGGACTATATAATAACTAACAGAAACCTCGATTTTTCTTTGGGAACTATGTTAGCTGACGCCAAACTGAAGGTCACTAGATTGGGCAAACCATATTTTGAGGAAATTGATAATCTGCATTTTTCCATCAGTCATTCAGGGGAGATATGGGCCTGTGCTGTTGATACAAGTCCCGTGGGTCTGGACATAGAGGAATCCGACAGAAACTTTCCACACATTAGTTTGGCAAACAGATTTTATACAGAGGAAGAAAGGAATTATGTTATAAAAGGGGGCAAAGGTGCTTTCTTGAAAATTTGGGTTTGTAAAGAAGCCTATTTGAAATACAAGGGGACCGGTCTTTCC
>CAZMMB010000172.1:0-234 GCA_964567325.1 uncultured Oscillospiraceae bacterium | reverse complement strand
GGTGGATTATCAAATGTTAATATTATAAGTAAGGATAGATTGATAAATGATTTATCCGATTGTTGGGTCGAGGAAATCTCCATAGACTCTAAATTGATTATGGCCTACTGTGCGAAATCTAAGAGACTTGTAGAGAAAATTGTGGACAAACGAGGGATTTGTAATGGATAAACGAAACGAACCGAAAGATTCTATACAAGTCAATGAAAATTGTCATAAAGGCTGTTATAATTA
>CAZMMB010000171.1:0-4006 GCA_964567325.1 uncultured Oscillospiraceae bacterium | reverse complement strand
GAACAGATGGAAATCATAATTTTTAATGTTCCATCTTTACAAGTGCAAGGATTATGGATAGGTACACTATATATTCTTGCACTTGTAAGATTCAGAAATGGCCATAACCTTGTAAATACAGGCCTTTATGAATCGTTCAGCAAGCCTAATTAGGGTCTATTGAAGGGATTATTTGTAGGGAGTAATTTCGATATGAAAACAGAAAACTATAAAATTATACTTGCCTCTTCCTCACCCCGACGAATAGATATGCTTAAAAAAAATGGTTTTAGCCCCCTTGTCATTCCTCCCGATGCAGACGAAAAAATTGAAGAAGAAAAGGGACCTGTAGATATGGTCATGGCACTGGCATTGAGAAAGGCGAAATCCGTTGAAACTGAGGTTATAGCTCGGTTTCCCGAAGATCCTTGCATAATTATTGGAGCAGACACTGTGGTTTTTTTGGATGACATAATTGGCAAACCTAAGGACAAGGATGATGCCTATAGAATTTTAAATAATCTAAATGGCAGACAGCATTTCGTTGCTACCGGGGTTGCCCTGTTAAACACAAAGACTAAGACGCAAAGAGTTTTCCATGAAATAACCAGGGTTAAATTTAAAAAATATTCCCCGGAGGATATTTCAGCATATATCAATACCGATGAACCATATGACAAGGCTGGTGGCTATGCAATACAAGGTGGGTGGGGCAAAAATATAGCTTATATTTCCGGTGATTACAACAACGTGGTTGGATTTCCCTGGACGAAAATAGAAAAAGAATTGAAAGCAATTTGCATTTAAATTCTCCAAAATGCTTATTCATTTTACCAATAGGGGGCCGCTCATATAATTTAAGCGTCCCCCATTTCCTTATCATTACTTATGCTTTTCAGGCTTACACCTTACTTGCTTTATTATTTATTATGCTCGTCTTTGACCCTCTTCCACTCATCAATAATCTTAGGCACTACTTTATAAAGGTCCCCTACTATACCATAGTCTGCTACTTCGAAGATAGGAGCATCTGAATCCTTATTGATAGCAACTATCAAATCCGATGTCTGCATACCAGCCAAGTGTTGAATTGCACCTGAAATACCGCAAGCAAAATATATTTTCGGCTTAACAGTGGTACCTGTCTGTCCTACCTGGTGAGAGTGATCTATCCAGCCAGAATCAACTGCAGCCCTTGATGAACCCACCACACCTCCTACGGCATTGGCAAGTTTTTCTATAAGTTCAAAACCTGAAGGATCTCCTAAGCCCCTTCCCCCTGAACATATTATTTCTGCATCTGTGAGGGATACCAGTTCTTTAGCCGCTTTCACAACTTCAACAACTTCTGTCCTTATGTCAGATTCGCTTAAACTGTGCTTGACCTTAACTAATTCTCCTGTTTTGCTGACATCCTTTTCTAGCTTAGTCATCACGCCCGGCCTTACAGTAGCCATTTGTGGCCTGTTCTTGGGGCAGATGATAGTCGCCATAATATTCCCGCCAAAAGCCGGGCGGGTTTGTTTCAGGTTTTTATCATCCGAATCCGGATCCATTCCAGATGTATCCAAGGTTGTATATTTATTTAAATACTTTATGTAGTTACCTGTGCTTACATCCAACCTCGTGCAGTCAGCGGTTAATCCTGTATCTAACCTAGCCGCAACCCTTGGTGCTAAGTCCCTACCCACATGGGTCGCACCGTACAGAACTATTTCCGGCTTGTATTCCTTTATAGCGTCCGTCATAACCTTAGTATACCCATCGGTTGTAAAGTTTTTAAGGAGGGGGTCCTCTATCTGATAAATCACATCAGCCCCATAGGCATAAAGCTCAGGAACTAAATGGTCTGTATCATCACCAATTAAAAGGGCACATACTTTTCTGTCACCAATTTCCTTTGCCAGCTTGCTACCCTCTCCCAGGAGCTCAAGGGAAACATTCATAAGTTTACCGGCCCTTTGCTCAGCATAGACCCACACATCCTTATATGCTGAAAGATCCACCGGTCCATCATCAGTGGCTGTTTGTTCAATAGCATCGAAGGGACAGGCTGCAATGCATTGGGCACAGGCAGTACATTTTTCGTTTATTACAGCTATTTTTCCTACCATGTCTATGGCATCAAAAGGGCAAGCCTTTATACAGAGCTTACATCCCCTGCATTTATCATCTATAACTACAATGGCCATTTTATTTCCTCCTTCTACGCTATTATAAATTTTTCTTGTAGCATTTCTAACAGAGCCTTAGCGGTTTCTTCGACGGTATCCTCTTCAATCATGACACCCTTTCCTTTAGGTGCAGGGGTAAATGACCGGAAGACATTTGTAGGCGATGCATCAAGGCCTACCGTATTCAAATCAATTTCTAATTCCTTTGCACCCCAGGTAGGAATATCCGCTTTAACCGCATCGTAAATCCCGCCCACATGCATGTAGCGCGGGGTATTGAGTTCCTTTATCGCCGTCAAAACGCAGGGTAATTGAATTTTTATCCGCTCATACCCATCTTCCAAGGCCCTTTTTACCTCCACATCTTTGCCGTCTATGGAAAAATCCTTTACATAGGTAACTTGTGGAAGATCAAGTTTTTCTGCAAGCTGGGGTCCAACCTGGGCTGTATCACCATCAATTGCCTGCCTTCCAGCGAAGATTAAGTCGTATTTTCCAATCTTTTTCACAGCTGCTGCCAAGGCGTTTGAAGTTGCCCATGTATCGGAGCCTCCTAAGGCCCTATCGGATACTAAAATACCCTCATCTGCCCCCATTGCAAGACATTCAATCAAAAGATCTTTGGCTTGGGGGGGACCCATGCTTATGACCGTAATATGAGTATCCGGATCCTTATCCTTGATTTTTAGGGCTTCTTCCAAGGCATTAGCGTCGTCATGGTTTAAGATGCTTGGTACCCCTTCTCTTATCAGGGTGTTTTTAACCGGATCTATTTTTACTTCGTTCGTATCAGGAACTTGCTTTGCACATACAATAATTCTTAATGACATTTTTCTTTTTCCTCCTTAGCCTTATTTGCCAAAAACATCTGCTGAGATAACCATTTTCTGCACTTCAGAAGTTCCTTCATAAATTTCAGTTATCTTTGCATCCCTCATCATTCTTTCTACAGGGTAGTCTTTTACATAACCATAGCCTCCATGAAACTGTACAGCCTTAGTTGTGACATACATAGCCGTCTCAGCAGCCATCAGCTTAGCCATTGCAGAGCAGGGACCATATTTCATATGCCTGTCTTTCATATCTGCGGCATTGTATATCATAAGCCTAGCTGCTTCAATACGGGTTTTCATGTCTGCCATTTCAAACTGTAATGCCTGATATTTGCTTAAACTTCTACCAAACTGTTTCCTTGACTTCATATATTCAACAGTAACGTCAAAGGCCCCCTGGGCAATTCCCAACGCTTGCGCAGCTATGCCTATACGTCCACCGTCCAAGGTAGACATTGCAATTTTGAATCCTTCGCCAACCCGGCCTAAAAGGTTTTCTTTTGGCACTATACAGTTTTGAAATACTAACTCAGTTGTAGATGAGGCGCAAATACCCATTTTGTCTTCTGTCTTACCTATGGAAAACCCTTCAAAATCTTTTTCCACTATAAAGGCGCTTATTCCACCCCTGGTTCCTTTTACCTTGTCGGTCATAGCCATTATTATGTAAACATCGGCATAACCCCCATTTGTTATAAAGACCTTGGCTCCGTTAAGCTCCCAGTGGTCGCCCCTATCAACAGCCCTGGTCTGTTGCCCACCGGCATCAGTACCAGCGTTAGGTTCTGTAAGCCCAAAAGCTCCCAGCAACTCTCCCTTTGCCACAGGAACAAGATATTTTTGCTTTTGTTCCTCTGTCCCATAGGCCTGTAGCGGCCATCCACATAAGGAAGTATGGGCGGAACAGATTACCCCTGTTGAACCACAAACCCTAGACAGTTCCTCCACTGTGATTGCATATGCAATATTATCGCCTCCGGCCCCGCCATACTCTTTTGGCAGGGGAACCCCCAGCATACC